>DATHBY010000069.1:0-5754 GCA_035295885.1 Allosphingosinicella sp. | reverse complement strand
CTGCCTCAACGTCACCGCCGACCATCTCGGACTCAAGGGGATCGAGACGGTCGAGGATCTGGCCAACGTCAAGCAGGTGGTGGTCGAGGCGGTCCGGCGGAGCGGCTATTCGATCCTCAACGCGGACGATCCGCTGACTGTGAAGATGGCCCGCCGCGCCGGCGGCCGCATCATCTGGTTCTCGCTGTGCGGCGGCGCGCAGATGTCGCCGATGCTTCGCGAGCATGTCGACGAGGGGGGCATGGCCGTCGTTCGCGAGGCGGGCCCGGAGGGCGGCACCATCGTCCTCTACGACGATGCCCGCCGCGAGCTGATCATGAAGGCCGGAGACATCCCCGCGACCCTCCACGGAATGGCCGAGTTCAACGTCGCCAACTCGCTCGCCGCAATCGCCATCGCACTGGCGCACGAAGTGCCCATCCTCACCATCCGCTCGGCGATGGCGCAATTCCGCTCCACCTTCGAGCAGAACCCCGGCCGACTCAACGTCCACGACGCCCACGGCTTCCGGGTCATCGTCGATTACGCCCACAACGCCGCCGGCCTCGAAGCGCTCGGCAAGGTCGTTCGCGGCCTCAGCCACCGCTACAAGCGCACCATCGGATCGGTCTCGATGGCCGGGGACCGGCGCGACGAGGACATTATCGAGCTCGGCCGGATCGCCGCCGGAATCTTCGACGAGCTCATCTTCCGCGAAGACCCCTACACCCGCGGCCGCCCGCGCGGCGAGGTGATGAACCTGCTCAGGAAAGGCGCTCTGGAGAGCGGCCGATCGGAGGAGCATCTCCACCTCATCGCCGGGGAGCCCCAGTCGACGGCGGCGGCGCTCGCAATGGGTCGGCCGGGCGACCTGATCGTCATCACCCCCACCGACGTCAAGGGCGCCTGGCAGCAGGTCAGCGACTTCAAGCCCGCCAACGTCCGCGCCGCCGGCCGCGCGCCGTTCATCGCGGCCGAATAGGATGACCGGACCGCAGGAGGGCCGATGGGCCCTCATCGTCCACGGCGGCGCCAAGGAGATGGAGCCCGGCGAGGAAGGGGATAATCGCAGCGGCGTCCTCGAGGCCGCCCGGGCCGGGGCCGCGATCCTGGAGCGGGGCGGAAGCGCGGTCGATGCCGTCGAAGCCTCGATCCGGGTGCTCGAGGACCTGCCGGTGTTCAACGCCGGCCGCGGATCGGCTCTTAACGAGGCTGGAGAGATCGAGATGTGCTCCGGCCTGATGGACGGCAGCGACCTTTCGGTCGGCGCCGTCGGAGCGATCCGCAACGTGCGCAACCCGGTCAGCGTGGCGAAGCGGCTGCTTGCCGAAAAGGAGATCCTCCTCGTCGGCGACGGGGCGGTGATGTTCGCGAGGAACAGCGGCGCCGAGATGGTGCCGACCGACGCTCTGGTGACGGAAACGAGGCGCGAGGCTCTGGAGCAGATGCACGACACGGTCGGAGCGGTGGCACTGGACAAGGGCGGCAATATCGCCGCCGGCACCTCTACCGGGGGCCTCACCGGAGCCAAGGTCGGCCGGATCGGCGACAGTCCGATGCCCGGCAACGGCCTCTACGCTGACAACCATATCGGCGCCGTCTCCTTCTCCGGCGACGGCGAGAGCATCGCCCGGCTCGCCCTCGCCGCGCAGGTGATGGCGAGCATCGGCCGGGACGGGCCGGAAGAAGCGGTCCGGAAGGCGGTCGAGCAGCTTCCCGGAGTCGGAGGCGCCTCCGGCGACGGCGGCGGGATCGCCATCTCGAAGGACGGCCAGATCGGCTGGGCGCACAACAGCCCCGCTTTCGCCATCGCCTATGCGAGCGGCGACTCCCCCGAACCAAGGGCGTTTCTAAGCAAGGACGAAGAGAGACGTGGCTGAGGAGGAACGCCGCCCGAAGGGCTGCCTGATCATCATCGGCGGCGGCGAGGACCGCGATCCCAAGGGAGAGCGGGTGATCCTGCGCGAGGTGGCGAAACATGTGCGCGGCGGCAAGCTCGTCCTCGCCACCGTCGCCAGCCATCGGCCGGAGGGATATTTCGACGAATATGAAAAAGCCTTCGCCGACATGGGCCTGGGCGATCTCGTCGAGCTCTATGTCGAGGAGCGATCGCGTGCCGGAGACCGCGACAAGCTGTCGGTGCTCGACGACGCCGCCGGCATCTTCTTCTCCGGAGGCGACCAGCTCCGGATCACCAGCCAGATCGGGGACACCGGCATCGAGGCCAAGGTGCGGGCGCTCTACGAACGCGGGGGCGTCGTCGCGGGCACCTCGGCGGGCGCGTCGGTGATGAGCGAGACGATGCTGGTCAAGGGCACGAGCAAGGAGACCCATCGGATCGGCGATCTCCATATGTCCCCGGGCATGGGGCTCGTTCGCGACGTCATCATCGACCAGCATTTCGCCGAGCGCGGCCGCTTCGGGCGCCTCTTGGGAGCGGTCGCCCACAACCCGCGGGTCCTCGGCCTCGGCATCGACGAGGATACTGCCGCCGTGGTCGAGGGCGATCGCTTCGAGGTGATCGGCAGCGGCGCGGTCTACGTCGTCGACGGCACCGACGTCAGCTATTGCAACGTCGCCGAAGCCCGCTCGGATCGCGCCCTCTCCATGCACGACGTGCGGGTCCACGTCCTATCCGACGGCGATTCGTTCGACCTCGAGGCACGCCGCCCGATCCATCCGAGGGATTGAGGCGGCCATGACCTCGGGCGCCGACTTCCTGATCATCGGCGGCGGCATTGCCGGCCTCTCCGCGGCGGCCCGCCTCGCCGGGCACGGCAAGGTCGTCGTCCTCGAGGCGGAGGAGGCGCTCGGCTATCACAGCTCGGGCCGCAGCGTCTCGTTCAGCCATTACGGCATCGGCAGCAGCGCGGTTCGCGGCCTCACCGCGTGGAGCAGGCCCTTCTTCGAGGACCAGCCCGACGGCTTCTGCCCCTCCCCGCTGAGCCGCACCGTTCCGTCTCTCTATTTCGCCACCGAGGAGACTCTGCCGGCACTGGAGGCGCTCGAGGCGGAGATGGTCCGCTTCGCCGACCGCACCCGCCGGATCGGCCCGGCGGCGATGTCGGAGCTCTGCCCGGCACTGCGCACCGGTGAGGAAGCGGCGGTGAGCGCAATCCTCGATCCGACCGGCCTCAAGCTCGACTCGGACGCCCTGCTCCAGTCCTTCGCCCGGGCGATTCGGGCCGCAGGCGGCGAAATAGCGAGCGGCCGCCGGATCGCCTCGATCGAGCCGGCCGGCGAAGGCTGGAGCGTCCGTGCCGAAAGCGGGGACGCCTGGTCGGCGCCGGTCCTGGTCGACGCCGCCGGCGCCTGGGCCGATCCGATCGCGATGCTCGCGGGCGTTCGCCCGATCGGCCTCGAGCCCAAGCGGCGCACGATCATCGTCGTCGACCCTCCTGACGGCAGCGACATCTCGTCCTGGCCCTTCGCCCACAGCGCGGCGGGCGACTTCTACATGCTGCCCGAGGCGGGGCAGCTCCTGGTCTCGCCGGCCGACGAGGTCGAGGAGGGCCCCTGCGATGCGGCGCCGGAGGAATATGACGTCGCGCTCGCCGCCGACCGGCTCGAACATTACACCACGGTGCCGGTCACCCGGATCGCGCACCGGTGGGCCGGACTGCGCACCTTCGTCGCCGACCGGGTGCCGACCGCCGGCTTCGACCCGGAGGCGCCGGGCTTCTTCTGGCTCGTCGGCCAGGGCGGCTACGGCCTCCAGACCGCTCCCGCCATGGCGGCGGTCGTCGAGGCCCTCGTCACCGGCGGCCCCTGGCCGCAGGGGCTCGAGGAGCTGGGTGTAACTGCCGACGTAATTCGCCCGGAGCGGCTCCGCTCGTCGCAAGGCGCCGCAACCTGATTCCCGCGCCGTCGTTCTGCCGCTAATAAGAAGGAATGCGTTTGGACCAGACAGCCCAGTGGCAACCGACCCCGGCCGAGTATCAGGCTCCGGGAGGTCCACCCGAGCAGCCGCCACCGGGGCCGCCGGGCCGCGCCTGGTACAACCCGCTGCGCTGGGGCTGGAAACGGCTCGTCCTCGCTTTCCTGGCCCTGTTCATGCTGATCGTCGCCTGGCTGGCGATCACCGCGCCGCTGTCCAAGTCGCTGCAGCCGATCGCCGCTCCGAGCCTCACCCTGGTCTCGGTCGAGGGCGAGCCGATCGCCCGCCGGGGCGCCGACATTCGCGAGCCGGTGAAGATCTCGGATCTGCCCAAGCACGTGCCCGCCGCCTTCATCTCGATCGAGGACCGCGGCTTCCACGACCACCTCGGCATCAGCATTCGCGGAATCGCCCGCGCCGCCTGGCGGAATCTCGGCGCCGGGGGAGTCAGGGAGGGCGGAAGCACGATCACCCAGCAGCTCGCCAAAATCTCCTTCCTCACCGCCGACCGGACCGCCGCCCGCAAGGCGCAGGAGGTGCTTATCGCCTTCTGGCTCGAAGCGTGGCTGACCAAGGAGGAGATACTCGAGCGCTACCTCTCCAACGTCTATCTCGGCGACAATACCTACGGGCTTCGCGCCGCCTCCCACCATTATTTTAGCGTGCCGCCGGAGAAGCTGAGCGTCACCCAGGCGGCGATGCTGGCCGGCATGGTCAAGGCCCCCTCCCGACTCGCTCCGACGCGCAACTACAAACAGGCGCGGGCCCGGGCGAGGATCGTGATCTCGACGATGGTGCGGGACGGAGTGCTCACCCAGAGCGAAGCGAACCGGCTTAAGCCGGCCAAGCTCAAGGTGGAGCGCGGGAAGGAGGTGCCGACCGGCACCTATTTCGCCGACTGGGTGCTGCCCATGGCCCGAGCCCGCGGCGACCTCGGCTACGGCGACCAGGAGGTCAAGACGACGCTCGAGGCCCGGCTTCAGAAGCTCGCCCGAAACACGGTGAGCCGGGCCGGCCTCGGCCGGGCGCAGATCGCCCTGGTGGCGATGCGGCCGGACGGACGGGTGGTCGCCATGGTCGGGGGCAAGGATTATGCGAGGAGCCCGTTCAACCGGGCGACTCAGGCCCGGCGGCAGCCGGGTTCCGCCTTCAAGCTGTTCGTCTACCTCGCGGCGCTTCGGGCGGGCATGACGCCCGACAGCCCGGTCTCGGACGCGCCGCTGAGGATTGGCGACTGGCAGCCGAAGAATTACGGCGACCGCTACCGGGGCACCCTCACTCTGCGCGACGCGCTCGCCTTGTCGAGCAACGTGGCGGCGGTGCGGCTGTCCGAACGGGTCGGGCGTCCGAACGTCATCGCCGCCGCCCGCGACCTCGGAGTGAGGAGCCCGCTCAACGACAATCCCAGCCTCGCCCTCGGCACTTCGGGAGTGACCCTGCTCGAGCTGACCTCGGCCTATGCGGCGGTCGCAGCCGGCTCCTATCCGGTTCGGCCCAAGGGGCTGGAGGACGAGGTGAAGCCCTGGTGGCAGCGCGCCTGGCAGCGGGCGACCGGCGCCAGCGGCGACCCGGCCTTCGACGAGCTCAAGGACATGCTCGGCGCCGTCGTCAGCCAGGGCACCGGCCGCGGCGCAGCGCTCGCGGTGCCCGCCTTCGGCAAGACCGGAACCACTCAGGACAGCCGCGACGCGCTGTTCATCGGCTTCGCTCAGGATTTGGTGGTCGGGGTCTGGGTCGGCAATGACGACAACAGCCCGCTCGCCGGACAGATCGCCGGCGGCGGCCTGCCGGCGCGCATCTGGCGCGACTTCATGACCCAGGCGGTCGGTACGGCGCCCGCCCAGAAGCTGGCGCCGCCGCTCGCCGCCCCGGTACCGGCGACCGGCTTCAACGGCTCG
>DATHBY010000068.1:0-5614 GCA_035295885.1 Allosphingosinicella sp. | reverse complement strand
CGACCCTGCTCGGGCTCGATTTCCGGGTCATCGACACCGCCGGCTACGAGGACGAGGATCCGGACACCCTGCCGGGCCGGATGCGCGCCCAGACCGTCGCCGCGGTCCGCGAGGCCGACGCCGCGCTCTTCCTGATCGACGCCCGCGCCGGCCTCACGCCCCTCGACGAGGAGATCGGCCGCTGGCTTCGAAGCGAGACCACGCCCGTGATCCTCGCCGCCAACAAGGCCGAGGGCCGAGCCGGCGAAGGCGGCATCCTCGACGCCTGGTCGCTGGGCTTCGGCGAGCCGATCGCGATGAGCGCCGAGCATGGCGAAGGCGTCGTCGACCTGTTCGAGCATCTGCGCCCGCATGTCGAGCGCGAGGAGGAAGAGGAGGAGGAGAGGCTCGGGGACGGGCCGCTCAAGCTCGCCGTCGTCGGCCGGCCCAATGCCGGCAAGTCGACCCTGATCAACCGGATCCTCGACCAGGAGCGGCTGATCACCGGGCCGGAGGCCGGGATCACGCGCGATTCGATCGCGATCGACTGGCTGTGGCGCTCGCCCGGCGGCGAGGAGCGGCCGGTGCGCCTGATCGACACGGCCGGCATGCGCAAGAAGGCCAAGGTCCAGGACAAGCTCGAGAAGCTGGCGGTCGCGGACGGACTGCGGGCCGTCGACTTCGCAGAGGTGGTCGTGCTCCTGCTCGACGGTACGCTCGGGCTCGAGGCGCAGGACCTCAAGATCGCCGACCGGGTGCTTCAGGAAGGCCGCGCCCTAGTCATCGCCATCAACAAATGGGACGTCGCTCATGATCAGAGCAGCCTCTTCCAGGGAATCAAGGCCGCTCTGGGGGAAGGCCTCGCCCAGGCGCCCGGGGTGCCTCTGCTCACCGTCTCCGCCAGGACCGGCAAGGGGCTCGACGCCCTGCTCGGCGCCGCCTTCGAAGTGCGCGAGACCTGGTCGAGGCGGGTCTCTACAGGTCAGCTCAACCGCTGGTTCGAGGACGCGGTGGAGAAGAACCCGCCGCCGGCGCCGAGCGGCCGGCGGATCAAGCTTCGCTACATCACCCAGGTGGGGACCCGGCCGCCCAGCTTCGTCGTCTTCGGAAGCCGCCTCGAGGCGCTCCCCGAAAGCTACCGCCGCTACCTGATGAACGGGATGCGCCGTGAGCTTGGCTTCGGCGCAGTGCCGATCCGACTGACTCTGAAGGGCGGGCGCAACCCGTTCGACAGGGCCTGAGGGCGCGGCAATGCAAAAGCTTGCAATCTCCGCCGAGCAATGGCCAATTGATCGCCCCAGGCGGGGCTAGACCGGATTCTCCAAAGCGGGGGCAGGCGGGTCATGAAGAGGTCGAGCGGTCTTCATGCCTGACATATTCCTTTCCTATAATCGCGAAGACCAGGCGGTCGCGCGCCGGTTCGCCGAGGCTTTCGAGGCGGAAGGCTTCAGCGTCTGGTGGGATGTGACTCTGCGTTCGGGCGAGGCCTATGACGAGGTTACGGAGGCGGCGCTGCGCTCGGCCGGGGCCGTGGTCGTCTTGTGGTCGAAGAAGTCGGTGGCCTCGCGCTGGGTGCGCGCCGAGGCGACGATGGCTCATCGCAACAAGACCCTCCTTCCGGCGATGATCGAGCCGTGCGAACGGCCGATCATGTTCGAGCTGACCCAGACGGCCGAGCTCAGCCACTGGAAGGGCGATCCCGCCGACCGGGCCTGGCGCGCCTTCGTCGCGGACGCCCGGCGGCTGGCAGCCATCCGGAGCGGAGCGGCGGCGCCGGCAGCGCCTCAGCCTGCCTCCAAGGGCGGCCGTATCCCAGTGCTTGCGGTGCTGCCGCTGGTCAGCCGATCCGGCATCGACGAGGACGAGATCCTGGCGGAAGACCTGTCCGACGAGCTGATCGCAGTGCTGCCGCGCAACGGCTATTTCCGGGTCATCGCCAGCGGCACGGCCGCCGCCTATGGCGGCAAGACCGTTGATATCCGGGTGATCGCCCGGGAGCTGCGCGCCAGCTACGTCGCCGAGGGCAATTTGCGGCGCGTCGGGTCGAACCTGCGCCTGATGATCCAGCTCGTCGAGGGCCGGACGAGCAGCGTGCTGTGGTCATCCAAATATGTCTGGCCGGCCGAGGGCGGGGCGGAGTCGCAGGATGATCTGGTGAATGCGATCGCCAGCGACATCGCCCTCCAGGTCCTGCGCATCGAGCTCGAGCGGGCGATGAAGAAGTCGAGCGGCCTCACCGCCTGGGAACGGGCGCTGCGCTCGATGGCCTCGTTCAACCGGATGGGCCCGGACAATGTTCGAGGCGGCATCGAGGAAGCACGGGCCGCCGTCGCGCTGGCGCCGGATCTCGGTCTGGCCCACGGCCTGCTCGCCGCCGGACTGGCAACCGACCTGTTCCTGTCGGCGAGTGAGGATCAAGAGCTGGAAGGTGAGACGCGGGCGGCGCTCAAGCGAGCGCTGGCGCTCGACGGCGACAATCCGCACATCCTGTCGATGGCGTCGGCGGCCCACCGCTGTCTGGGCGACCCCCAGACGGCCCTGCTTTACGCACAGCGAGCGACCCAGCTGACGCCCAACATCGCCTATGCGCACTACACACTCGGCGGGGCCTATCTGGGGCTGGGCCGGGCTTCTGAAGCGCTGGCCGAATTCGACATCGAGGAGAGACTCGCCGCTCAGGGGCCGCTTCGTTACGCTTCGCTGACCATGCGCGCTCTGGCCCACCTGATGGAGGGGCAGGTCGAGGCCGCGGCGGCGGCGCTGGACCGGTCGTTGCAGCTCAATCCCGATTTCCTTATCACCCTGCGATGGAAGGCGATCGTCGCCGCCATGCAGGGCCAGCCCGACGAGGCCCGAGCGGCCGTGCGCCGGATGCGCGACATCGAACCTTCCTTCACGCTCGAGCAGCACGAAGCGCAGAACCTGCGGCTGGTCCCCGACGCGGCGCTTGCCGCGAACGGCAATGAGCTTCTGCGCGAAAGCTGGGGCGAGGGGCTGGACGAGGGATCGGCCGAGTGAACCCCGCGCCGCCGGTGGCTTCGCCCCTGTCGCCGCGGCTGCAGCTCGGTGTGGGGGTGACCGGGCACCGCGAGAGCGAGCCGGGCTTCGCCGCCAACCGCGCGCAGATCATCGCCGCAATCGAGGGCATCTTCGAGGCCATCGATGCCGCCGTTGCCGCCGAGGTGCCGCCGCCCGGAGGGGCGTCGGTCGCTCCCACCCGCTTCCACAGCCTGCTGGCGGACGGGACCGATCAGGTCGCCGCTGCGGCCGCCCGCTCGCGCGGTTGGGACATCGTCACTCCGGTCCCGTTCGGCCTCGACCTGGACGTCGCGATAAACGCGCTGCCGGCCGATCCCGCGGATGCGCGGGCGCTACTGAGCGGCGCGGAGGCGGGGGACGCGTCGGTCCAGGCCCGCGCCCGATCGATCCGCGAATTCGCCGAAGGGGCCCGCCTCTTCGAGCTGGCGGAGCGCGACGACGAGATTGCCGCTTATTGGCTGGCCATGCTGGATTCGCCCGGCGAGGTCCAGGCGGCTCAGGCTTTCTTCGCGCGCTCTTCGGAACGGGTGGCGCTCGCCGCTCGAGTGATGATCGAGCAATCGGACATCGTCGTCGGCGTCTGGAACGGGGCGACATCCGCGCCGGTCGGCGGCACGGGCCACACGATCGTCACGGCCCTTGAGTTCGGAGCGCCGGTGATCTGGATCGACGTCCACCGTCCCTGGGACTGGCGGATATTGCGCGCTCCGGAATCCCTGGCTTCGCCCGCTCTGGCTCCCATGGGCGATGCCGGGGAGATCGCCCGGCTGGTCCGGGCCGCCCTCCGGCCGGCGGGCGGCGAACGACAAGCCGGCGAATATCACTCGGGAATCGCGGCGCTGCAAAGCGAGCAATGGCGGGCGCGAAGCAACCGGTGGTGGAACGCCTATCGGCGGGTCGAGGCGCTTTTCGGCGGGGACGGCTCGCCCTTCCGCTCGCTTCAGCAGCGCTATGAAGCGCCCGACCAGATCGGCTCGGGCAGCGGCTCCGGACTGTTGGCAGCCGCCCGCGCCCTGCCCGGCGGGGACCCCGATTTCGCGAGTAAGCTGGAGGCGCAGATCCTGCGGCGCTTCGCCTGGGCCGACGGCGTCTCGGCCTATCTCTCGGACAGCTATCGGGGCGGTATGATCGCCAATTTCCTGCTTTCGGCGGCGGCCATCGTCACCGGCATCCTCTACCAGCCCCTGGCCGGCTCGGATTCGAAATGGATGTTCGCAGCCGTCGAGTTCCTGTTGCTCTCGGCGATCCTGCTGATCACCTGGCTGGGCCGCAGATGGCGGTGGCACGGCCGATGGTTCGAGACCCGGCGGGTTGCAGAATATCTTCGCCATGCCCCGGCCTTGCTGCTGCTCGGAGTCGCCCGGCCGCCCGGGAGGTGGCCGAAGGGCGCCCAGACCTCGTGGCCGGAATGGTATGCGAGGCACGGCCTGCGCGAGCTGGGGCTCCCGAGGATCGCGGTCACTCCGGCTTATCTGCGTCATGTGCTCGAAAACCTGCTGGACGCGCACGTCTTGCGCCAGCGCGACTATCATCTGGCCAAGGCCGAACGGCTGACCAACGTCCACCGCAACCTCGACGCCTTGTCGTCGCGCCTGTTCCAGCTCGCCGTCGTCTCGGTGTCGACCTTTCTGGCCTTGACCGCCGGCGCCGCGATCGGCCGGGTTTCGGCCGAATGGCTGCACGGAGCCTCGAAAATGTTCACCTTCCTCGGCGTCTTCTTCCCGACCTTCGCCGCGGCCTTCGCCGGAATCCGCTATTTCGGCGATTTCGAGCGGTTCGCGGCCATTTCCCAGGTCACCGCGGAGAAGCTTCAGGGTGTCCACGCCCGGATCGCGCTCCTTCTGGCGGGCCCCGACGAGGCAATCGATTATGCCCGAACCAGCGAACTGGCGCATTCGGTCGACGACATCGTCATCGCCGAGATCGAGAACTGGCAGGCGGTGTTCGGCGGCAAGCACATCACTCTACCCGCCTGATCAGGCAGAGCTCGCCGTCGCAACCGCTCGGCGTCAACGGGTCCTTTACTCCCTGCGGCCTAGGCTGGCTGCGTGGACGAATGGACCGGGAACGAGGAAGAGGTCGTCGACTGGACGGTCTTTTGTGTGGCGCGCAGCGAGCTGGGCGCCGGCTTCGCGCGCATCCTCAGCTATTTCCGCGAGGACGGCGAGAAAGCGGTGAGCCGAATCGAGGCGGCCATGCAGTGCCGCGACACCGCCAGCCTGGTGCTGCCGGCGCATACGATGAAGTCCGAAGCGCGCCAGTTCGGCGCCGAGCCGCTCGGCGCCCTGGCGGAGGAGATCGAGTTCACCGCTCGCCGGGCGATCGAGATCCGGGCTTTCCCCGACGAGCTCATCCCCGCGGTCGCGCGGCTGAGGCCGCTGTATCTGGAGACGATGGCGCAGCTCGAGGCCGAGGCCAACCCGCTCGTCCAGCGCCGAGCGGCGACCCCCTAGAGTTTGTCCTGCTGAAGCAGAATCGTCACCCCGGACTTGATCCGGGGTCCACCTTTTTCTCAATCCCGGTGGAGGAAGAAGGTGGATGCCGGATCAAGTCCGGCATGACGAATGCCTCGCTTCCATCACAATAGGACAAAGTC
>DATHBY010000067.1:0-17800 GCA_035295885.1 Allosphingosinicella sp. | reverse complement strand
ATTTCGGCGACGGGCACGATTGCAGCCCGGCGCGACATGCCGGTGGGCGTGGCCGGCGAAGGCGGCATGATCTCCCGAGTGCTGGTCGAGTCGGGCCAGTGGGTCGGTGCCGGCCAGACGCTCGCGGTCATCGAGCGGTCGGTTCAATCGCAGGAAGCGCAGCAGCTGGCCGCCAGCATCGAAGTGGCTCGCGCCGACGCACGGCTCGCGCAGCAGGAGCTCGAGCGCGCCCAGGCGCTGGTTTCGCGCGGCTTCGTCTCCAAGGCCGACGTCGAGCGTCGAATCGCCACCCGCGATGCCGCGAATGCGCGCGTCCGGGTTGCCCAGGCGCAGCTCGGTGCATCGCGCGCCCGGATCGGACGGCTGGACGTTCGCGCCCCCGCCGCCGGCCTCGTCCTCGATCGCAACGTCGAGCCCGGCCAGATCGTGAGCGGCGGCTCCGGGCCGCTCTTCCGGATCGCCCAGGGCGGACAGATGGAGCTGCTCGCCCGTCTGCCGCAGACGGACCTTTCCACCCTCTCGGTGGGGGTGCCGGTCACGGTCACGCCGGTCGGGTCGCAGCAAAGCTATGCGGGCTCGATCTGGCAGATCTCGCCGATCATCGATCCGCAGACCCGCCAGGGCGAGGCGCGAATCTCGATCCCCTACAACCGCGAGCTCAGGCCCGGCGGCTTCGCCTCCGCGTCGATCCGGGCCGGAGCGACGGTCGCGCCGCTGCTGCCGGAATCCGCGGTTCTCACCGACGATGCCGGCACCTACGTGCTGATCGTCACCGCGAACAACACCGTTCAGCGACGTCCCGTCCGGATCGGCACGGTGACCGACCAGGGCGTGGTGATCGCCGAAGGCCTCAACGGCGACGAACGCGTGGTGCAGTCGGCGGGCGCCTTCCTCAATCCGGGCGAGAAGGTGCGTCCGCAGCGCGCGGTCAGCCGCTAGACACAGGCCGAACGGAGTCGATGAACGATGCGTAACATCTCGGCCTGGGCAATCCGGAACCCGGTCATTCCGATCGTACTGTTCACCTTCCTGCTCGCCATGGGCGTGCTCGCCTTCATGCGGATGGACGTGAATCTCAATCCGGACGTCAGCGTCCCCGGAGCGAGCGTTTCGATCAGCCAGCCCGGTGCGGCGCCGCCCGAGCTGGAGATCCAGATCACCCGGAGGGTCGAGGCAGCGGTTCGCGGTATCGAAGGCGTCACCGAGATCAATTCGTCCATCCGCGAAGGCAACAGCAACACCTTCATCAGCTTCGAGATCGGCACTCCGATCGACCGCGCCGTGACCGACGTACGCGACGCCATCGCGCGCATACGCGGCGACCTTCCGGACGGAATCCTCGAGCCGCAGGTGCAGCGCGAGGAAAATGACGACTATCCGGTCGTCTACATGTCCGCCGAAAGCACGGCGATGACGGTCGAGCAGCTCTCCTGGTTCATCGACGACACGATCAACCGGCGCCTGATGAGCGTCGAGGGGGTTTCGATCGTCAGCCGCACGGGCGGAGTGAGCCGCGAGATCCGGGTCGAGCTCGACCCGGTGCGGATGCAGTCGCAGGGAATCAGCGCCGCCCAGGTCAACCAGCAGCTGCGCGCGATCAACGTCAACGCCGCCGGCGGACGCGCCGAGATCGCGGGCTCCGAGCAGTCGGTCCGCGTTCTCGGGAGCGCGCTTACCGCCCACGCCCTCGGCGAAACCCAGCTTTCGATCGGCGGCGGGCGAACCATCAGGCTGAATTCGATCGCCAGCGTGCGCGACCAGTGGGCCGAGCAAACCAGCTACGGTATTCAGAACGGCCGCCAGGTCGTCAGCTTCATGGTCCAGAAGGCCAAGGGCTATTCCGACGTTTCCGTCTTCAACGACGTGATGAAGCAGCTGAAGGAGCTCGAGAAAGAGGATCCGCGAGTCAGCTACACCCTGCTCTTCACGCCGGTGCAATATATCGAAGGCCAGTATTCCAGCTCGATGCGGGCGCTGGTGGAGGGCGCCTTCCTCGCCGTCGTCGTGGTGCTCCTGTTCCTTCGCGACTGGCGCGCTACCCTGATCTCCGCCATCGCCATCCCGCTCTCGGCTATCCCGGCCTTCTGGTTCATGGATATGCTGGGCTTCACGCTCAACATGGTGACCTTGCTATCGCTCAGTCTCGTGGCGGGCGTGCTGGTCGACGACGCCATCGTCGAGATCGAGAATATCGTCCGGCACATGAGGATGGGCAAATCGGCCTATCAGGCTTCGATCGACGCTGCGGACGAGATCGGCCTCCCTGTCGTCGCCACCACCTTTTCGATCGTAGCGGTCTTCCTGCCGGTGGCGATGATGGGCGGCATCATCGGTCAGTATTTCATCAGCTTCGGCCTCACCATCGTCATCACCGTTCTGGTCAGCCTTGCGGTGGCGCGCCTTATCACTCCGATGGCCGCGGCTTACTTCCTGAAGGCGCACGGCCCCGCCAAGCATGGCGAAGGCTGGCTGATGGACAAATATCTCGCACTGCTGCGCTGGACCCTGCGCAACCGGTGGAAGGCGGTCATGATCGGCGCCGTCTGCTTCGCCGCGCAGATCGGCATCTTCATGATGCTGCCCAAGGCCTTCCAGCCGGAAACGGACGAGGACACGGTCCAGGTGGCGATCGAGATGCCTCCCGGCTCGACCCTGGACCAGACTCGCGCCGTCGCCGACCGCGCGGCGGCGCTGGTGCGCAGCCAGGGTGACGTCGAATCGGCCTTCGCGTCGGTGCGCGCCGGCAATTCGACCATCTATGTGTCGCTGAAGGACCAGGGCGAAGGCCGGGAGCGGACCAGCACCGATTTCGAGCGCCAGGTCGGTCCCCTTCTGCGGGGAATTCCGGACGCGCGAGTCACCTTCCGCGCCCAAAACAGCATCGGCGGCCGCCCGGTCGGGGTCCTGCTTTCCAGTTCCGATCCCGTGAAGCTCCAGCAAGCGGCGCTCAAGCTCGTGGAAGACATGCGCAAGCGTCCCGAGCTGGTGGCGCCGCGGATCGCCGGCGACATGAGGCGTCCGGAGATCACGATCACCCCGCGGCTCGACCTGATGGCCGACATGGGCGTCACCACCGCGGCCATGAGCCAGGCGATCCGCACCGCGACCCAGGGCGAGATCGACCAGGCGAGCGCCCGCTTCTCGCTCTCGGACCGCCAGGTGCCGATCCGGGTCGCGCTTCAGGAGGATTCGCGCCGCAACCTTTCGACGATCGAGAACATGCCGGTGCCGACCACGACCGGCGGCTCGGTGCCCCTCAAGGTCGTCGCCTCGATCGGCTTCGGAGCGGGTCCCGCGCAGATCCAGCGCTTCAACCAGGAACGGCGGATCCTCGTCGGCGCGGACCTCATCCCCGGGGTGGTCGACAAGGAGGCGATCATCGAATCGCTTCCGATCCTGAAGAACCTTCCGGAAGGCGTCGAACGCGCCCGCTCAGGCCAGCAGCGGGAAGAGGCGAAGCTCATGTCCGAGTTCATGGGCGCCCTGATCTCCGGCACCTTCCTCGTCTTCGCGGTGCTGGTGCTGCTCTACAAGCGCCTGATGGCGCCGTTCGTGAACATGGGCTCGCTGCTGCTCGCGCCCCTGGGCGGGTTCCTGGCCTTGTGGGTCACGGGCCACGCCGTGTCGATGCCGGTGCTGATCGGCATCCTGATGCTGTTCGGAATCGTCGCCAAGAACTCGATCCTGCTGCTCGATTTCACGATCGTGGAGATGGCCAAGGGCGTTCCCAAGGACGAGGCGATCGTCGATTCAGGCCATAAGCGCGCCCAGCCGATCGTCATGACGACGATGGCGATGGTGGCCGGCATGGTGCCGACGGCGCTGTCGCTGGAGGGCGACGCAAGCTGGCGAGCGCCGATGGCGGTGGTGGTGATCGGCGGCCTGCTGCTCTCGACGCTCCTCACCCTGGTCCTGGTGCCGGCTTCGTTCAGCCTCGCCGACAGCTTCGAAAAGTGGCTGACTCCGAAGTTCGGACGCTTCATCACCTACAAAGGGCAGAAGGATCACGGGCCGGCGCCGCAGCCCGCGGAGTGACTCGGGCGCGCACGGGCGTCCGCTGCCGCTCCAGTGAACCAAAGTGCCGGCCCGGCTATTGAGGAGCCCATGAGCCCCACGGAGCCGTCCCGCACCCATCGATTCGCCGTCCCGGCGAAGGATTTGCGCGGCATGCGGATCATCGCCACCGGCATGCTGGTGGCGATGGCTGCGGTCTTCCTCGGCGCCAACCGTTATGACGAGGCCTATCCCTGGCTGGGCTTCGTCAAGGCTTTCGCCGAGGCGGCGATGGTCGGCGGCCTCGCCGACTGGTTCGCGGTCACCGCCTTGTTCCGCCACCCGCTCGGCATTCCCATCCCGCATACCGCGATCATCCCGCGCAACAAGGACCGGATCGGCGCGACGCTCGCTTCCTTCCTGCGCGACAACTTCCTCATCCCGAGGGTCGTCGCCCGCCGGATGCGCAGCGTCGACATCGCCGGCGCCATCGGACGCTTCCTCGCCAATCCGCCGCCCGAGGGCCGGCTGAGGCAGGGCGGCTCCCGGCTCATCGCCGACCTGCTGGAGGCGCTCGACCAGGAGCGGCTCGGCGGAATGGTCAACAACGCCGTCGCCTCGCGGATGCGCTCCCTCGAAGTCTCGCCGCTGATCGGCCAGGCGCTGGAGGGCGCGATCACCGACGAACGGCATATTCCAATACTCGACGGGATCGTCACCTGGGCCGGCCGGACCCTCGACGCCAACGAGGATCTGATCCGCAAGATGGTTCACGACCGGGCCGGGATGATCATGCGCCTCTCGGGCCTCGACGAGAAGCTGGCCGACGGAATCGTCGACGGCCTGCGCCGACTCACTATCGACATGGCGATCGACCCCGCGCACCCGCTGCGCGCCAAAGCCGAGGAAGCACTCGCCGCCTTGGCCTGGGACATGCGCTTCGACCCCGAAATGCGAAGCAAGGTCGAGGACTGGAAGACGGAGATCATCGCCAACAAGGCCGTCACCGACTGGCTCGGCGGGCTGTGGGAAAACGCCCGAGCTTCTCTGCTCCGCGCCGCCCGGGATCCCGAAGCGGCCATGGCCGGGCGCTTCGGCGAGGCGCTCAAGCAGCTGGGCGAGACCCTGCAGCAGGACCGGCGCCTCAACCAGGCGATCAACCAGTTCGCCCGGCGAATGGTCGTCGGCACCGTCGCCACCTACGGCAGCGGCATCGTCACCCTGGTCTCGGACACGGTGCGCGGCTGGGATGCCAGGACGGTGACCGGGCGGCTGGAGAATGCGGTCGGGCGGGATCTCCAGTATATCCGGATCAACGGGACTCTGGTCGGCGGGCTGGTCGGGCTGGTCATCCACACGGTCGAGATCCTCGCCTGATATCCTCTTGAAGCTGCGGCGCTTTGCCGCTTTTGTGCGGCCTCAAGACAAGGGGATGACGATGAAGATGGTTCGCACCTCGTTCGCCGCACTGGCGATCGCCCTGGCCGCTCCGGTTTTTGCCCAGACCCCGGCTCCGGCCGCGGCGGCGACGCAGCCGGCTGAGACCGTCACGGTCATCCACGCGGGCACCCTTATGGCGATCCCGGGGCAGCCTGCGCGGCGGGAGGCGAGCGTCGTCGTCCGCGGCCGCCGGATCGTGGAGGTCCGCAACGGCTATATCGACGTGCCGGGCGCAAGGATCGTCGACCTTCGCGACAGCACCGTCATGCCGGGCTTCATCGACATGCACGTCCATCTGCGCGGCCTGGACGACCGGCTCCAGGCCCGCCTGCAGGCCGCGCAGCGCGATTACGAGGACGAGGCCTTCACCGCCCTCATCAACGCCCGCAAGACCCTGCTCGCCGGGTTCACCACCGTTCGCGACCTCGGCAACGAGCCGCGGATGATCACGACCCTGCGCGACGTCATCGAGGCCGGCCAGTTCGCGGGCCCTACCATCGTCGCGGCTGCTCGCGGCATTTCCGTCTCAGGCGGCCACGGCGACGTCAACGGGCTCAATCGCGACCTGACCGAGATCGGGATGAGGAATGCCGACAACACCTGCAACGGCCCCGACGACTGCCGGCGGGCGGTGCGCCGGCAGATCTCGGCCGGCGCCGACGTCATCAAGTTCGCGGCGACCGGAGGAGTGCTCAGCAACGTCGCCGGCGGCCTCAACCAGCAGATGATGGCGGACGAGATGCGCGCCATCGTCGAAACCGCCAAGAGCTTCGGCCGCAAGGTCGCCGCCCATGCCCATGGGGTCGACGGAATCAACGCAGCGCTCGAGGCGGGCGTCGACTCGATCGAGCACGGCACGTTCACCGACGACAGGACCTTCGCCCTCTACCGCCGCACCGGCGCCTATTACGTGCCGACCCTGGTCGCGCCTGCCGCGGCGGTCGCCGACGGCGAGCGCGGGGCGCTCACTCCGGCCCAGTTCGACAAGGCCAGGCAGGCCTCCGGCAATGCCGAGCGCAGCTTCGCCCGGGCGGTGCGCGAGCGAATCAACATCGCGTTCGGCACCGACAGCGGAGTCGCTCCGCACGGGCTCAACGCGAAGGAATTCGGGCTGATGGTGAAGAATGGGATGGCGCCCGCCGCCGCGATCCATTCCGCCACGGTCGCCGCCGCGACCCTGCTCGGCCGCTTCGACCGGATCGGAACCATCGAGGGCGGCAAGGACGCCGACATCGTCGCCGTGCGCGGCGATCCGACCGCCGACATCAGGCTGCTCGAGAATGTGCAGTTCGTGATGAAGCACGGCCGAGTCCACAAGCTCGGCGGCGAGCGCCAGCTGACGACGGCGGATTGAAGTCCTTGGACACGTTCCTTCGATACGCCGTTTCGCCAGGCTCAACGGCTACTCAGGATGAGCGGTACAGGATGATCCCGACCGCTGACCCTGAGTAGAGGCTGAGCGAAGGCGAAGGCTCGTATCGAAGGAGGGCTCGAATCGAAGGATCAGCCGTCGCTGGCGCGCTCGACGTCGGCCCCGACCGCCTGCAGCTTCTCCTCGAGCCGCTCGTAGCCGCGGTCGAGATGGTAGACCCGGTTGACCTCGGTCGCGCCCTGGGCCGCGAGGCCGGCGAGGACGAGGCTCATCGAGGCTCGAAGGTCGGTCGCCATCACCGGCGCTCCGACGAGACGGTCGACTCCGCGCACCACCGCCGAGCGGCCGCGGACCTCGATCTCGGCGCCCATCCGATTGAGCTCGGGAACGTGCATGTAGCGATTCTCGAAGATCGTCTCGGTGAGCAGGCTGGTGCCTTCGGCGAGGGTCAGCATCGCCATGAACTGGGCCTGCATGTCGGTCGGGAAGGCGGGGTAGGGGGCGGTCGAGATGGAAAGCGGCTTGAGCCCGCCGTCGGCGGTGACCCGGACTCCGCCGCGCGTATCCTCGACGATCAGGCCGGCGTCGCTGAGGCCGGAGAGGATCGAGGGCATCGTCTCCTTGCGGGCTCCGACCAGCTCGAGCGAGCCGCCGGTGATCCCGGCCGCGCAGGCATAGCTCCCAGCCTCGATCCGGTCCGCCATGACCGCGTAGGTGGCGCCGTGCAACCGGTCCCTGCCCCGGATGGTCAGAGTGTCGGTCCTGAGGCCCTCGATGTGCGCCCCCATGGCGATCAGGCATTTTGCGAGGTCGGTGATCTCGGGCTCGCGGGCGGCATTCTCGATCACCGTCTCGCCCTTGGCGAGCACCGCGGCCATCAGCGCATTCTCGGTGGCCCCGACCGAGACGAACGGGAAGGTGATCGTCCCGCCCTGGAGGCCGCCCTTCGGCGCCTTCGCCTTGACGTAGCCGGCCGCCACGTCGATCTCCGCGCCGAGCGCTTCGAGCGCCTTCAGGTGAAGGTCGACCGGGCGCATCCCGATCGCGCAACCGCCGGGCAGCGACACGGTCGCCTCGCCGGCCCGGGCGACCAGCGGGCCGAGCACGAGGATCGAGGCCCGCATCTTGCGGACGATGTCGTAGGGGGCGACGGTCGAGGCGAGATTTGAGGCGCGAAGGGTCATCACCCGGCCGAACTCGTCGGGCCGCGAGCCCTCGACGGTGATCGAGACTCCGAGCTGGTTGAGCAGGTGGCCGAAGCTGTCGACGTCGGCCAGGCGCGGCAGGTTCCTGAGCGTCAGCGGCTCGTCGGTGAGCAGGGCGCAGGGAAGCAGGGTCAGAGCCGCGTTCTTGGCTCCGGAAATGGGGATTCGGCCCTCGAGGCGCTTGCCTCCGCGGATGATGATGCGATCCATGTGGGTCCTTCGATACGGGCCTTCGCCTTCGCTCAGTCCCTACTCAGGATGAGCGGCAAGCTCCAGTCTTGCTCATCCTGAGTCCTTCGACATGAGCCTTCGCCAAGGCTCAGTCCCTACTCAGGATGAGCGGTCGGGGTGCGCGTCCCGCTCATCCTGAGTAGCGGCTGGGCGAAGTCGAAGCCGCGTATCGGAGGACCTAAGCCTTCTCGAGTGTGCACTGCAGCGGATGCTGGTTCTGCCTCGCGTAGTCGATCACCTGGGCGACCTTGGTCTCGGCGACCTCGTAGCTGAACACTCCGCAAACCCCCACTCCCCGCTGGTGGACGGCGAGCATCACCCTCGTGGCATCCTCGATCCCCATCTTGAAGAACATCTGGAGGACCTGAACGACGAACTCCATGGGAGTGTAGTCGTCGTTGAGCATCAGCACTTTATACGGCGAGGGGGTCTTGGTGCGGGTCCGCGTTCGGGTGGCGACGCCCAGGCCGGGATCGTCCACGTCCCCGCTTTTGCGGTCGCCCGCGGCCACGATTTCATCCCACATCATCACCATGCCCTAGATATGGCACAGGGCCATTATGCGGCAAGAGATTCGCTGCATTGTTGCCGCTAAAGCTCAACCGCCGGTCGCGGTTCCGACGCAAAAAGGGCGGCTCCCGGAGGAGCCGCCCTTACTGCACCAGCTGGCGCTGCGGCCCAAGGAGGCCATCAAAGCAGGACTTTGATGGGAACCCCTTAGCGGGCAGCGACGGCCTTAACGCGCTCGGCGGCGACCGAGTAGCGGCTGGCGAGAGGCTCGGCGACGTCGCCGGCGAGCTTGATCATCGTCTCGGAGAGCTTCGAGCTCTCGGTGACGAAGCCGTCGAACTGGCCGCGCACGAAGTCGCTCTGGAGGCGGAAGAAGTCGGTGGCCGACTTCACTTCGGCGAAGCTGCGAAGGGCCGCGGAAGCGTCCTCGAAGCTCTTGCGGCTATACTCGGCGACTTCCTGGCCGACGGTCTCGAGGCCCTTGGCCACGACCTTGGTGGAGGCGACCATCGCCTCGACATTGCCCTTGGAAAGCTCGGTGAGCTCCTCGGCGATGCGGGTGTTGCGCTCGATCTGGCTGCGGGCGCGCTCGTTGACGTCGCCGAAGACGGCCTGGAGGCGGTCGGCGACCTGGGCGGTCTCTTTCTTCATGATCCGGGTTCCTTCGTTCTGGATGCGGGTGGTGGTGTTGGTAGCGGCGGCAGCGGTCCGCTTGACCGGACGGCCGGCCTTGCGGGCCGGCTTCGCGGCGCGGGCGGCCCTGGCAGTCTTGGCGGCGCGCGTCTTGCGGGCCGGCTTGGCCCGGGCGATCGCGGCCTTGACGACCTTCGCGGCGGCCTGCGCCGGAGCGGCGGCGGCCTTGGCGACCGCGGCCGGAGCCTCGGAAGCGGCGGTCGGGGTCTGGGTCTGGGTGTCGGCCATTGGGTGTTCCTTCAGGTTCTATGCTGCGATGCAACATAGGCGAGGCGGACGACCGTTTCAAGAGAAAATGTTGCGCTGCAGCAGAAGCCTTTTCTGCCTTCCCCTCCTCCTCGCAAAATCGATAGAGTGGCGAGGAAGCCGCCGGCGCCGGCTGGAACGGAGGAGAGACTCGATGGGATCAGGACGTTCGTGGCGCTTCACGCTGATCTGCGGATTGGCGCTGGTCCTCCAGGGGTGCGGCTCCGGTCCGGACGGCGGAAATGCCGCCGCGCCCGAGGCTTCTGGCAATGGCAGCACCTCAGCGGCCTCCGCCGACGCCTGCACGCTCGTTACCAGGGAGGAGGTCGCCGAAGCGATCGGCGAGCCGGTCGTCCAGGCGCAGTCGGACGGAGAAGGGTGCAGCTATGAAACCGAGGATGCGGCTTCGTCGGTTAGGGTCGAGGTCGCCCGCACCGGCGGCGCCGACGAGATGCAGACCGCGCGCGACGCGGCGGGCGTGCTCGGGCGGATCGGCGGCAAGATGGCCGAGGGCAAGGGCGCCGAGGCGCAGGCGGGCGAAGCCATGGCCGAAGGCGGGGCCGTGTCCGGACTAGGCGACCAGGCCTTTTTCGGGGCCAACCAGCAGCTCCATGTCCTGAAGGGCGATTCCTATTTCGCCGTCTCGCCGCCGATGATGCGCTCGCGAATGAGCGGCGGAAACCCGCTCCTGTCCGAAGACCAGAAGCGGGCCATGGCCCGGGCGATCGCGGAAAAGGCGCTGGCGCGGCTCTGATCGTCATTCCGGCGAAGGCCGGAACCCATGACCAGCGTGGTGCGAGAAATCGATGGTCCGTGTTCATGGATCCCGGCCTTCGCCGGGATGACGGTCAGCGCCCCTTGACGTAGCTTCCCGGCGCGTCCTCGATCGCCTTGAGCTTGCCCTTGCCGGGCACCCTCGCGCCCTTGGCCGGTACCTTCTTCTCCGCCAGCGCTCCGATCCATTTCGCCCAGTCGGGCCACCAGCTGCCCTTGTGCTCGGTGGCGCCGGCGACGAATTCCTCGAGGCTGCCCGGCTTCCCGTCGTTGGTCCAATATTGGTATTTCTGGGCCTCGGGCGGATTGACAACCCCGGCGATATGGCCGGAGCCGGCGAGGACGAAGCGCATCGGTCCCTGGAAATAATGGGTGATCTTCCAGACGCTGGCGGCGGGGGCGATATGGTCCTCGCGGCCGGCCTGGACGTAGGTCGGGGTCTTCACCTTGTGGATCTCGATCGGGGTTCCGTCGACGACAAGCGCGCCGGCGCGGACCAGCTTGTTGTCGCGGTAGAAGTCCCTGAGATAGGCCTGGTGCCACTTGGCGGGCAGGTTGGTCGTATCCGAATTCCAGTGGAGCAGGTCGAAGGGCGCATAATCCTCGCCCATCAGATAATTGTTTGTGACGTAGTTCCAGATGAGGTCGCGGCCTCGAAGCATGTTGAAGGTGGCCGCCATGTATCGGCCGTCGAGATAGCCCTTTTCGGCCGAGATCTGCTCGATCAGCTGCAGGGTCTCGTCGGCGACGAACAGGTTGAGGTCGCCGGCTTCGGAGAAATCGACCTGGGCGGTGAAGAAGGTGGCGCTGGCCACCTTGTCGGCCTCGCCGCGCGCCTCGAGCAGAGCCAGCGTGGCCGCGAGCGTCGTTCCCGCCACGCAATAGCCGATGGCGTGAACGCTCTCGACCCCGAGCAGATCGCGAACCGTGTCGATGGCGTCGATCTGGCCGCGAAGGACGTAATCGTCGAGAGTCGTCTCGGCGAGGCTCTCGTCGGCCGATTTCCAGGAGACGACGAAGACGGTGAGGCCCTGCTCGACGGCCCAGCGGATGAAGCTCTTCTTGGGATTAAGGTCGAGAATATAGAAACGGTTGATCCAGGGCGGGAAGATTATCAGCGGGGTCTCGTGCACCTCGTCGGTGGCCGGGCTGTACTGGATGAGCTCATAGAGCGGGGTGCGCTTGACGACCTTGCCCGGAGTGACTGCGATGTTGCGGCCGACCTCGAACGCCTGCGGGTCGGTATGGGTGAGCTGGCCCTTGGACACGTCCCGGAGCATGTGCTCGAGGCCCTTCAGAAGGCTCTCGCCCTTCGTCTCCATCGCCCGCTGGAGCACCAGAGGGTTGGTGGCCGCGAAATTGGAGGGGGCCATCGCGTCTACGAAGTTCCGGGTGACGAAGCGGAGCTTCTCGCGCTGCTTCGGATCGAGGCCTTCGATCGAGTCGACCGAGCCGAGAAGCCGCTCCGAGACGAGCAGATAGGACTGGCGGATCATGTCGAAGAGGGGGTTGTCGCGCCACTGCGGCGCGGCGAAGCGCTTGTCCTGGTCCGCCTTCTCCTCGAGCTCGGTGCGCGGCGCCTCGACTCCGAGCGCCTTCTGCCAGATCGACAGGCCCTGGGTCCACAGATCGGTCTGCTGCTGCGCGATCCTGGCGGGATCGGCGAACATGTTCAGCCAAGGCAGCTGCGGCGCCTTCGGCTCCGCCGCCTTCGCCTCGCCCATGGCTTTCGCCACATGCTCGAGCATCATCTGCTGGGCGCGCCCCATCACCCAGGTCCATTGCTGCATCTCCTCGAGGGTCGGCAGCGGCGGGGCCTCGGGGGCCTTGGTGTCCTGATCGGCCATCATCGTCTCCTGTCGGGCGCTATCTAGGGAATGCGCGGCGCCGGGGAAAGGTTCGGAACGGATGAGCCTGTTCTTGCTATGTTCGAATCGATCTGCTAATCCGGCCCCCCTTGACTTCGACGCGGACGGCGATCAGCCTTCGACTTTCGCGGGGAGGGGGCGGCGGGATGATCAGGACAATTGCAGCTTTGTTGATGCTCGCCTTGGGCAGCGCCTGCGCGCAGCTGCCGAAGCCGGAGCTCCAGGCCTATTCGACGGCGTTCGAAGCGACGCGATCGGCGGCGGAACCCATGCTGGCCGATTATGCCATCGCCGAACGCGACGTTCGGCTCGGCCTGATGCAGACCGATACCGAGCGCAGTTATGATGGCTTCTTCCCCACCTTCCGTGCGAGCGACGCTGCCGCGGTCTCCACCGTCGGCCTGCCGCCCGGCGCGGAGGCGCTCGACCGCACCTTCCGCGCCATCGGGCATTACAACGAGACGCTTGTCGCGCTGGCGGAGAACAGGAACATCGACGAAGCGCGGGGACAGGTGAGCCAGATCATCGACGAGCTTGGCGGAATCGCGCCGCCGCTCGCTCAATCCCCCGCCGTCAAGCCGATCGCCGATCTCCTGATCACAGCGCTCACCCCGGCCATCGCGGCCGACAATCGCGAGCAGTTCAAGAGGATCGTGCTGAGCGGCGAACCCCATGTGCAGGCGCTGATCTCCGCGCTGCGCGATTACACGCCGACGCAGTACAGCATCACCACCAGCGCGCTTCGCAAGAAGGCCCGCCTGGACCCGCCGCCGTCCGACCAGGCGGAGGTCGTCGCGAAGATCAACAGCTGGCACAAGGCCTTCGCCGATTACGTCGCCCTGCTCGACGCGATGAAGCTCAGGCTGTCCGACCTTCGTGCGGCGGTCGAGAATCCGCGCGCCGCTCCGATATTGCAGCGGGCGGCGACCGGCGCGGCCGGGCTTCGCTCATATGCCGACGCGCTGCGACTTTCGCTCGCGCGGGTGCGCGCCCAGCCATAGGAGGACGAGGTGAACCACGATCAGGTGCGGGAAACGCTGGAAGCGCAGATTGGCGCCCTCGTCAAAGCCCGGCGCGAGACCCAGGACGCTTCGGAGAAGGCGGCGGCTTCCGAGGCGATCGCCAAGCTGGAGAGGGAGGTCGATCAGCTCGATATCACCGTCGCCAACGCCTTGCCGGCAAAAGTGGACGCGATCATCAGCTCGCTCGAGCAGGTTCTCAACGCGCATCGCCTCGATGCCGCCTCCGCGCTCGGCCGCTCGGTGAGGAAGCTGCGGGACCTCGCCCGAAACCGCTGAACGCGGATGTGTCTTGAATGCCGCCGGGCCGCGGCTCCAAGGAAAGCGGCATGACCGACTTCTACCGCATCCGCCGGCTGCCGCCCTACGTCTTTGCCGAGGTGAACGCGATGAAGGCGGCGGCCCGGGCGCGGGGGGAGGACGTCGTCGACCTCGGCATGGGCAATCCCGACGGAGCGCCGCCGGCGCACGTGATCGAGAAGCTCGCCGAGGTGGCCCGCAACCCCAGGGCCCACCGCTACTCGGCGTCGCGCGGGATCGCCGGGCTGAGGAAGGCCCAGGCGGCTTATTATCGGCGGCGCTTCGCAGTCGAGCTGGATCCGGAGCGGGAGGTAATCGTCACCCTGGGCTCCAAGGAGGGGCTGGCCAATCTCGCCCAGGCCATCACCGCTCCGGGCGACGTCGTGCTCGCGCCCAACCCTTCCTACCCGATCCACCAGTTCGGCTTCATCATCGCCGGAGCCTCGATCCGCTCACTCCCGGCGGCGCCGGGGCCGGACTTCTTCGACAGCCTCGAACGCGCGGTGCGCTTCACCGTGCCCAAGCCCAAATTGCTGGTGATCGGCTATCCGTCCAACCCGACCGCCTACACCGCCGACCTGTCCTTCTACGAACAGGTGGTGGCATTCGCCCGCGAGCACGATCTGCGGGTGATCAGCGACCTCGCTTATGCCGAAATCTATTTCGGCGAGACGCCCACGCCCTCGATCCTGCAGGTGCCCGGAGCGAAGGAGGTGGCGGTCGAGTTCACGTCCATGTCGAAGACCTATTCGATGGCCGGCTGGCGGATCGGCTTCGCGGTCGGCAACGAGGAGCTGGTGGCGGCGCTCGGGCGGGTCAAATCCTATCTCGATTATGGCGCCTTCACTCCGATCCAGGCGGCGGCGACGGCGGCTCTGAACGGACCCCAGGACGTCGTCGAGGCCAACCGCCGGCTCTACAAGGCGAGGCGCGACTGCCTGGTCGAGAGCTTCGGCCGCGCCGGCTGGGAGATCCCGTCACCGCAGGCGAGCATGTTCGCCTGGGCCCCGATCCCGGAGGCCTTCCGGACGCTGGGCTCGATGGAATTTTCAAAGCGCCTGCTCGCCGAGGCGCAGGTGGCGGTCAGTCCCGGAGTCGGCTTCGGCGAGGAAGGCGAGGGATATGTGCGCATCGCCTTGGTCGAGAACGAGCAGAGGATCAGGCAGGCGGCGCGGGGCGTGAAGAAGTTTCTGGGGGGAAGGTGATAAATTCCTCCCCGGAGATCCGGGCGGGGAATTAGTGGGCCGGCTTCGCGCCCAATGGTCCTTTTCCGCGACCGCCGTGCTCGACTTTGGCGGGGCCCTCCCTTATCGCCGCCGCTTCTTCAAGGGAGGATGAGCGGCAAGATGGTGAGCGCAAGCAACGTTCTCGACCGGGTGCTGGTGCTGGAGATGGTGCGGGTGACCGAAGCGGCGGCGGTCGCGGCGTCAAGGCTGATCGGCCGCGGCGACGAGAAGGCGGCCGACCATGCCGCCGTCGAGGCGATGCGGGCGGCGCTCAACACGCTCGAGATGGACGGAACGGTGGTGATCGGGGAGGGCGAGCGCGACGAGGCGCCGATGCTCTACATTGGCGAGAAAGTGGGCGCTGCGCAGGGGAGCGGGCCGAGGATCGACATCGCGCTCGACCCGCTCGAGGGGACGACGATCACCGCCAAGGCCGGTCCGAACGCCCTGGCCGTGCTCGCCATCGCCGAGGAAGGCGGGCTCCTCAACGCTCCCGACGTCTATATGGAGAAGCTCGCGGTCGGGCCCGGCTATGCGGACGGAGTGATCGACCTGGCCAGATCGCCGACCGAGAATATCCGCTCGGTCGCCGCGGCGAAGGGTGTGGATCCGTCCGAGATCATCGTCTGCGTGCTCGACCGGGAGCGGCACCAGGCGCTGATCGCCGAGCTTCGCGGCCTCGGCTGCGGGATCGTCCTCATTCCGGACGGCGACGTGGCCGGGGTGATCGCGGTGACCGACCCCGACACGACGATCGACGTCTACATGGGCTCGGGCGGGGCGCCGGAGGGGGTGCTTGCGGCGGCGGCCCTGCGCTGCGTCGGGGGCCAGTTCCAGGGGCGGCTCATCTTCCGCAACGACGACGAAAGGGCTCGGGCGGACAAATGGGGAGTGACCGACCTCGACCGGATCTACAGGCTCGAGGACCTGGCCAAGGGCGACTGCATCTTCGCCGCCACCGGAGTCACCGACGGCTCGCTGCTCGAGGGCGTGAAGAGGCGCAAGAGCTCGATCACCACCGAGAGCGTGGTGATGCGGGCGTCGACCGGCACGGTGCGCTGGGTGCGCGGCGAGCACAGGCACGAGCCCGGGGCTCGCTCCTAAAATCCTCCCCATCGGAGATGGGAATAATATACTTGACTCAGTAAGCCATTCGCCCTAGAAGGGGGAATGGCACAGGAACCCCGCACCCTCATGGAAGCCGTCCGGTACTTCGCAAACTCGGACGTCGCTCTCAAGCACATGGTTGAGCTTCGTTGGGGCGGCACTCCAACTTGCCCGACCTGTGGCCGCGTCGATGTGCGCTTCATCGCCACGCGCCGCATTTGGGAGTGCAAAGAGAAGCACGCCAAGCGCCAGTTTTCCGCCAAGGTCGGCACGATTTTCGAGGATAGCGCGCTCCCCCTGGATAAGTGGTTCGTCGCAATCTGGATGGTCGCCAACTGCAAGAACGGGATCAGCTCTTACGAGATGGCCCGCGCCCTCGGGATCACTCAGAAGTCAGCTTGGCACATGAACCATCGCATCCGCCTCGCCATGCGTCTCGGCACGATTGAGAAAATGGATGGCGAAGTTGAGATCGACGAAACCTACGTCGGCGGTAAGGGTGTGAGCCGCCACAAGTCCGACCCCCGCCACCGCCACGGCACTGCCGACAAGGTTCCGGTCATCGGAGCCCTCCAGCGCGGCGGTCGTGCCGTTGCCGCCGTCATCCGGCGCACTGACACGGAAACGCTCGACGGGTTCGCCCATGCCGTTGTCGCCAAGGAAGCCACGCTGGTTTCGACCGACGAGCATTCCGGTTATCGGCACCTTTCCCGCACCTATACGCATCAAATCATTCGCCACACGGCGGGCGAGTATGTTTCCGGTCTCTGCCACACGAACGGGATCGAGAGCTTTTGGGCGCTTCTCAAGCGCGCCCTCAAGGGCACTTATATCAGTGTCGAGCCGTTCCACCTTGGCCGCTACGTTGATGAGCAGATGTTCCGCTTCAACGAGCGTAAGGGCAAAGACGGCGACCGCTTGGCCACCGCCCTCAAGGGCATTGTCGGGCGCAAGCTCACCTATCGGGAGTTGACCAGAAATGGAGTCATCGCCAGCGCCTCATGAAGGCCCCGCCAAGGCCGCGGAATCCGAGGTAAACCCCGGATCACTATCTCGTTTCAAGAAGGTGGCAGAGCGCCTGTTCGCCGTCGATCCTCGCGCATTTCAAGAGGCAAAGACGGTGGATGAGGAGGAGCGCCGGAACCGCCGCAAGGAACGCTAAGGCTGTGGATAACCTGTGGGTTATATAATTTGACATCATCGAAAAGTCGGTTACATATCGTCGTTCAGAGGGTATGAAACTGGATAACCCACTTATGATCTATGATTACCCCAAGCTTGAGGCGATCGATCAGGACGTGCTCGTTCTGATAAGAGAGCAGCGTAAGCAATTGAAATATCAGGTCGGACAGGCCCCTCTCCGCTGGAAGGGGTTTCTCCGGAAGAACACTTTTGCCCGCGCCCTCCAAGGATCGAATAGCATTGAGGGCATCAACGCCAACCTCGATGAAGCCTTGGCTATCATGGATGACGAGCGCCCCGAGACGTTGGAGGAGGAAACGATCCGCGCCCTTGAGGGGTATCGTGCAGCGATGACCTACATCATGCGGATACACGACGATCCGCACACCGAAATCAACGCCCAATTCATTCGCAGCCTTCACTATATGATGATCAGCTACGACATGACGAAGCTGCCCGGGCAGTGGCGACCCGGCCCCGTCTACGTCATCCACGAGCCGAGCAATGATACGGTATACGAAGGGCCGCCCTCGGAAATGGTCCCCGAGCTTATGCAAGAATCGGTCGCTCAGATTAAATCAGGACCGGACGTAGACTCATCATCCGTCCTCGGCGCAATGGCGCATCTCAATCT
>DATHBY010000066.1:0-4056 GCA_035295885.1 Allosphingosinicella sp. | reverse complement strand
ACCAAGCGGTCTGCCACCGGCCAGATCTGCTCGCCCTTCAGGTGCACGTCGAGGATCGCGACGTCGAAGCCGCCTTCCACCACCCGCGCCATCGCGTCGGGGACGCTCTCGCAGGTGCCGGCGATGCGGTGGCCGAGGGAGTCGAGGAAGTCCTCGAGCATCATCGAGATGAGCGGTTCGTCCTCGACGATCAATACGGAGCGGGCTTCGGTCACGCCGCAGCGCTTATCGGCTTCGCCCCGGAAATAGAAACATTATTTCGCCGCCAAAGTGTCCCGCGCCGCTTCGGCAAGCTTCTGGACGGTGAAGGGCTTTGCGAGGAAGGCGACCTTGGGAAGATCGATCGACTGGCGGAGCTGCTCCTCGGCATAACCCGAGATGAACAGGATGGGCAGATCGGGCTGGAGAAGCCGCGCGGCGCGGGCGGTGGTCGGGCCGTCCATGGTCGGCATGACGACGTCGGAGATCATCAGGTCGACGCGCGTCTCGCGCTCGAGGATCTCGATCGCCGCCTCGCCGTTCTCGGCGAGCAGGACCGTATAGCCGTGGCGGGTGAGAGCCCGCTCCGCGACGGCGCGGACCGTGGCCTCGTCCTCGACGAGGAGGATCGTGCCGGTGCCCCACAGCTCGCCGGCGGGCTCGCGGGCCTTGCGCCCGGGTTTGGCCGCGGCCTCGGCGCGGTGGACCGGCAGATAGATGACGAAGCTCGTCCCCTTCCCGGGCTCCGACTCGGCGAAGATGAAGCCGCCCGATTGCTTGACGATCCCGTAGACGGTGGAGAGGCCCAGGCCCGTCCCCTTGCCCACTTCCTTGGTGGTGAAGAAGGGCTCGAAGATCTTGGGGAGGAGATGCGGCGGGATTCCGGTACCGGTGTCGGAGACCCGGAGCGCCGTATAGTCCGCGATCGGCAGGATCTCGCTGCCCATCCGGCGGACGTCGTCGGCGGAGACGGCGTAGGTGTGGAGCGTGAGCAGGCCAAGGCTCTGATCGTCCTTGGCAAGCATCGCGTCCCGGGCGTTGACGGCGAGGTTGACGATCACCTGCTCGAGCTGGCCCGGATCGGCCCGGACCGCACCGAGGCCGCGCCCGTGCTTCACCTGGAGCTTGACCCGCTCGCCGAGCAGCCTTTTCAAAAGGGTCGAGACCTCGGCGATGACGTCGGGAAGCTGGAGGACCTGGGGGCGAAGCGTCTGCTGGCGCGAAAAGGCGAGGAGCTGGCGCGTCAGGCTGGCCGCGCGGTTCGAGTTGGAGCGAATCTGCTGGATGTCGTCATAATCGCTGTCGCCGGGCGCGTGCCGCATCAGCATCAGATCGCAATGGCCGATGATGGCGGTAAGGATGTTGTTGAAATCGTGGGCGACTCCGCCGGCGAGCTGGCCGACCGCCTGCATCTTGGTCGCCTGCGCGACCTGGCGCTTGAGCCGGTCTTCCTCGCTATTGTCCTTGAGCGACAGCAAGACCGCCGCCTCGCCGAGGCCGCGGGCGCCGGCCACGGTCAGCGCCACCGGCTCTTCGGCATTGGCCTTGAGCCGGACCGCGACGTCGCCCGACATGGAGGCGCCGCGGGCGAAACGGCGGATCGAATCGGCGACCGCGGCCTTGTCCTCGTCGACGACGAGATCGCTTGGCCAGGTGGGAGCAGCGGTGCGCGACAGGCCCGCGGCGCGCCGGAAGGCGGCGTTCAGATAGACGAAGCGGCCGTCGCGGTCGGCCAGCGCCAGGCCGAGCGGAAGGATCTCGAGCAAAGCGTTGATGTTGTGCGCCGAATCGGCGCCGATGCCGCCGAGCTCGTCGAGCAGGAGGAACAGGCTCGGCCCGCCCTCCTCCTCGGCCAGCGGCACCTGAAGGATCCGGAGCGCCCCGCCCGCTTTGCCTTCGCGGGCGAAGTGGAACTGGTGCTGCTCGCTCATCACCAGCAGGTCGACGAGCGGCGTTCCGGGGGGGACCTCAGACTCGCCCGCGGCTCGGACGTGGAAGGCGGAATTCGCCTCGAGTATCCGGCCGTCGGCGGCGGTGAGCGCCGCCATCAGGCCGGTCTGCGCCAGGCGGCGCCCGATCTCGCCCCCCAGCAGCAGGCGCGCATCGGCCGCGGCGTCCTGCTCGCCGGCGCGGGCGAAACGCCAGAGCAGCGCGCCTTCGCTCTGGCCGGCCGCCTTGACATGGGCGGTGAGGCGGAGGTCGCCCGACTCCAGGCCCGGTGCTTCGGCCTGCCCGTCCCGCGACGCGGCGGCGAGGGTCGAGCGCAATGCCTCCCCGAACGGAAGGTCGAGCGGCGGGCGGATTCCGAACCAGCTCTCGTAGCCCGAGTTGGCGGCGAGCAGCGCACCGCTCGGATCGGTGACTGCGACGGCGTCAGCCGAGGCTTCGAGGCCGGCGCGGACCAGAGCCAGGTCCGTGCCCGGCTCGACCGCCTCGGGAATTGCGGCGGCACCGCGGCCGACGAACAGCAAGGGCAGGCCGACGGCGAGCACGCCGGCGAAGAAGGCGGCCGCGAAAACCGGGTTGTTCAGCGCCCACATCAGCAGGGCCGCCGAGGCCGCGGCGGCGGCGATCACCGCCAGCACTCCACGGCCGAGACCGGGCCGGATTGCCGGGGCGGAAGGAAGCATCGTCGACATCAGAGCCGACCCTTCCTTTCTTTCTCTCCCTCAGGTCAAGGGCGGCGCTCACCTGCCGGACGCGAACGCACCGTTCGGGCGGCAGACGGAGCGGCTGGCCGGGCGACACGTTGAGGAGGTTCAGTGCGCCCGCGCCCGCTAGGTCCCGCCGTTGCTCGGCCTGCGGCGCCACTTGCGGGCCGTCCACACGCGCCAGAGGAGTATCGAGGCGAGATAGCCGATCAGAGCGCTCAAGACCGCGATGATGAAAAGGCCGCTGACGGTTGCGAGCGCCGCATCGGAAAACAGCCACGCGACCCACTCGGCGATGGTCGCCTCCCGCCCCGGAACGCTGTTGTGCCCGCCCAGGCCGAGCGAGCTGCCGACGAAATAGGAAGCGGTCAGGATGAAAGGTGTCGTGAACGGGTTGGACAGGAAGGTCATCAGGGCCGCGACTGGGATGTTGCCGCGGAACGGAATGCAGAGCAGCGCCGAGCCGATGATCTGGAGGCCGGGAATCATGATGAAGATGCCGACGATCAAACCGACGGCGACCCCGCGGGGCACCGAGCGCCGGGTGAAGCGCCAGAACTCGCTGTGGAGGACGCGCTGCCCGAACGGCTTCATCCAGCGGCTCCTGGCGAGATCCTCGCGCCGGGGCATGTTCTTCCGGGCCCAGCGGGCGAGAGGGCCTCCGTCTTCAGCCACGGTCGCGCAACAGCCGGCCCTGCTCCCGCTTCCAGTCCTTCTCCTTCTGATATTCGCGCTTGTCGGGCGCCTTGCGGCCCTTGGCGAGCGCCAGCTCGACCTTCGCCCGGCCACGGCTGTTGAAATAGATGGAGAGTGGGACGAGGGTCATGCCCTGACGGGCGACGGCGCCGTGCAGCTTGGCGATCTCGCGCTCGTGAAGGAGCAGTTTGCGCGGGCGCTTGGGCTCGTGGTTGTGCCGGTTGCCGTGGCTGAATTCGGGAATGTTGGCGTTGATCAGCCAGGCCTGGTCGTCCTTCACCTCGGCATAGCTCTCCGCGATCGAGCCCTCGCCGAAGCGAAGCGACTTCACCTCGGTCCCGGTCAGCGCGATCCCGGCCTCGTAGGTCGATTCGACCGCATAGTCGAAGCGCGCGCGCCTATTCTCGGCGACGACCTTCTGCTTGTCGAACGTGGCGGGGCGGGGACGGACCATCCTAAAATCCTCCCCTGCTTTTGCAGGGGAGGGGGACCATGCGAAGCATGGTGGAGGGGCCCTCCGGTGTCGGAAAACCCCTCCACCGCGCTTCGCGCGGTCCCACTCCCCCGGAAATCCGGGGGAGGAATTTGTTGAGCGGATACCTCACAGCAGCCCCGCATGCGCGAGCGCGTTGTCAACGGCCTGCCGGCTCGCCTCCGATGGCGGGGTCATCGGCAGGCGAAGGTCGGAGCGGAATTCCGGCCGGACCCGGCCCAGCGCATATTTCACCGG
>DATHBY010000065.1:0-3498 GCA_035295885.1 Allosphingosinicella sp. | reverse complement strand
GACGTCGAGGCCGGCGGCGCCGCCGCTGGCGTAGGAGGGGAGGGGGAGGCCCTCACCGTGGGAAAGCCGTCTTGCCTTGATGTCGATCATCGCGCCTCTCGATCAGTCGATCGATCGAGTAGCGCCCGGCTCCCCGGGTTGCAAACAGCAGTCCGAGGAAGACCAGGATCAGGGCCGGCCACCAGCCGACGAAATCCTGCGGCCAGTGAACCATCCACACCGCGACGGACATGACGAAGGCGGTGACGAGCCCGGCCCAGCGGGTCAGCATCCCCAGGACGAAGGCGATCCCGCACAGGAATTGCGCCCAGACGCAGAGCGGGGCCATCAGCTCCGGCAGCGGGAAGTTGAACTGGACGAGGAATTTCTCGAACTCCTCCATCCGCTCGGCGCTGAAGATATTGTCGTGGCTCTGGTAGACCAGGAAGGCGCCGGTCACCCAGCGAAGCAGCAGAAGCCCGAGGTCAGCCAGCCGGGCCAGCGGAGTCAGGAGCAGCAGGTCCGTTCGCATCTTCTCCCCCCAGTTCGGCGGCGATCCTGCCGGCCAGATGCCGCGCAACCTCGCTCTTCTCGCCTTCCTCCCAGCTCTCGACGCCGGCGCCGGTGATCAGGTGGACCCGGTTGCGGTCGCCGCCCATCACGTTCCCCGATACATCATTGGCGACGATCCAGTCGCAGCCCTTGGTTGCTCGTTTCGCCTGCGCAACGTTCACGACATCCTCGGTCTCGGCGGCGAAGCCGATCAGCAGCCGCGGCCTGCGCGAGCTCCTGGCAAGGCTTGCCAGGATGTCCGGATTTGCCAGCCACCGGAGTTCCGGCGCGCCCGACGCCTTCTTCAGCTTCGAGGGGGAAGGCTCGACCCGCCAGTCCGCGACAGCGGCGACCAGCACCGCCGCGTCGGCCGGCAGCGCGTTGGCGACTGCGGCCTCCATTTCGCGGGCGGTCTCGACGTCGACCCGATCGACTCCGGCCGGCGTGGCGAGGGCCACCGGGCCCGCCACCAGCGTCACCCGGGCCCCGAGCGCGGCCAGCGCCTCGGCGATGGCGAAGCCCTGCTTCCCCGAGGAACGGTTGGCGATCACCCGTACCGGATCGATCGGCTCGTGCGTCGGGCCGGCGGTGACGAGGACATGCCGCCCGGCCAGCGGTCCGCCCGAGGCGAGGTGCGCCTGGACCGCCGCCTGGATGGCTTCCGGTTCGGGCAGCCGTCCGGGACCGTATTCGCCGCAGGCCATCTCGCCCTCATCCGGCTCGAGGATCGTCACTCCGTCGGAGCGCAGCCGGGCGACGTTGCGCCTCGTCGCCTCGTGCTGCCACATCCTGACGTTCATCGCGGGCGCGGCGAGCACGGGCTTGTCGGTGGCGAGGAGCAGGGTGGTGGCGAGATCGTCCGCGATCCCCGCCGCCATCTTCGCCATCAGGTCGGCGGTGGCCGGACAGACCACCACCAGGTCGGCCTCCCGGCTGAGCTGGATATGCCCCATCTCGACCTCGTCCTTGAGGTCCCACAGGCTGGTATGGACCGGCTGCTCGGACAGCGCCGCCAGGGTCATCGGAGTGACGAACTGCGCCCCGCCCGCGGTCAGCACGCAGCGCACCCTGCCGCCCGCCTTGCGGATCAGGCGGATAAGCTCGCACGCCTTGTAGGCCGCAATGCCGCCGCCGACGATGAGGAGGATTCGCTTGCCGTTCATCGGTCAGTAGCCGGTGAGCAGCATGTCGAAGGCGTTTATGATCGCGGTGTGCTCATGGGCGAGAGAGGTGACTGGATCGCGCAATTGGCGTGCAGGAACGGACGAACCAAGCTGCGTCGCCATTACCACTCGCTCTCCTTCGACGCTGAAGACGGGGTTCAGGCGATGAACCTGGGGCACTTCCCCCTCCGGCAGAAGCGGCACGACGAAACGCGTGTCTAGGCCCCTTAGATAATCGCTCTGGCAGTCGAGAAGATACGCACCCGCTCCACGATACACGTCGTGACGCGCCATTAGAATGCGCGGTAACGCTCAAGAGGGAGGCCATTTTTTTCGGTCCAGGCATTCCAGCTTTCGATAGCCGCCCGATTTTCCTCGATCCAAGCCTCCCGCACCGCCTGCCGGACCTGATCCTCGGAACGGCCGGCAATTTCGACCTTGAGTCTTACGGCCTCGTCGAGAAGCTTCTGGGGAAGGGCGGAGCCCTGGGCCTTGGGAGCGGTGGCAGCCATGGCCCTAAGCTATGCTCATCGCGCCAGGTGTCAACCGAACCACACCGCCGCCGCGCCGGCCGCGGCCGAGAGGATCGCCGTCACAGCGTAGCGCCAGTAGCGGCGCGGCTTCACGACGATGACGTCGGCGAGGGGCGGATCGGGCGGGGCGGCGCCGGGGGGCGGGTAGTAATGGTCGATGCGGCGGATCAGTTCGGGGATCTTCGCGAAGGTCCGGAAGTCCCGCACGATCCGGTCGGCAAGCGCCGCTTCCGGTCCGAGCTCCCCGCGCACCCATTCCCTCAGGAACGGCTCGGCGGTCTCCCACATGTTGATGTCGGGATCGAGAGCGTGCGCGACTCCCTCCTCCATCACCATCGTCTTCTGGAGGAGGAGGAGGTGCGGCTGGGTCGGCATGTCGAAGTCGCGGGTGATGGTGAACAGCCCGTCGAGCATCTGGCCGACGGAGATGTCCTTTACCGGGAGCCCCCGGATCGGCTCGCCCACGGCCCGAAGCGCCGTCGCGAACTCGTCGACGTCGTGGTGCGACGGGACATATTGCGCCTCGAAATGGATTTCGGCGACCCGCCGGTAGTTGCCGGTGAGCAGTCCGTAGAGGATCTCGGCCAGCCAGATCCGCGCCTGACGGTCGATCCGGCCCATGATCCCGAAATCGATGGCGGCGAGGCGGCCGTCGGGGAGTGCGAACAGATTGCCCTGGTGGAGATCGGCGTGGAAGAAGCCGTCGATCACCGACTGGCGAAGGAAGGCGCGCACCAGGGTCGCCGCCAGGGCCGGCAGATCGTGGCCTGCCGCGATCAGAGCCTCGCGGTCGTTGAGCTTGATGCCGTCGATCCATTCCAGGGTCAGAACCCGCCGCGAGGTTCGGGTCCAGTCGATCGCCGGAACGTAGAAGCCGCTCTCCGCCACCAGATTCTCGCGCAGCTCCGAAGCGGAGGCGGCCTCGCGGCGAAGGTCGAGCTCGCGCGCCGTCCACTGGCGGAAATAGGCGATGACTGCCCGGGGCCTGAGGCGCGCGGCTTCGCCGCCCATATTCTCCACCTGGGCCGCGGCCCATTCGTAGGTGTCCAGCGCCCGGGCGAAATCCTCCTCGATATTGGGCCTAAGCACCTTGACCGCGACCAGCTTGCCGTCGGTGGTGTGAGCGCGGTGCACCTGGGCGATGGACGCGGCTCCGACCGGCTCGGGATCGATGTCGGAGAAGATCTCCTCGAGCGGCTTCTCCAGCCCCTGCTCGATCGCTCGCCGCACCTCCTCGAAGGGCGCCGGGGGCAGGCTGTCCTGGAGCAGCT
>DATHBY010000064.1:0-5076 GCA_035295885.1 Allosphingosinicella sp. | reverse complement strand
TCGCCGGCGGTCCGCGCGGACGGCCTCGGCGCGGGGGCCCGACAGGGAGGCGCCATGACCAGCTTCGCCGACCGCGCCCGGATGCCGGGGGCCGAACGAACCGCCGCCCGTGGGAACCGCCACCATCGCTCGCCGCATCTTCCGCGGCCGCCCTGGGCGCCCGTCCATCGGCTGGAGCGCAACGCTTCGGCGGCGAAGGAGGCCGGCCCTTCCCCGGCCCCGAACCGGACCGGTCTTCCCGACGCGCTGAAGGCGGGAGTCGAGGCGCTGTCCGGCCTGGCGATGGACGACGTCCGAGTCCACCTCAATTCGCCGGAGCCGGCCAGGCTAGATGCCCTGGCCTATGCCAGCGCCGGCGAGATTCATCTCGACCAGGAGCAGCACCTGCCGCACGAGGCTTGGCATGTCGTCCAGCAAAAGCAGGGGAGGGTCGCCGGGACGACGCGGCGTTTTCTCAGGACTCGCCGATAAGCGTCTGGAAGATTCTCGAGTTGGTTTCGATGCGGTACGGAGGGGGCTCGCCTTACGGGACTTTCAAAGACGGAAGGACCTCCAATAAGCCCGCAGCCCCAACAACCTTCAATCCGACATCGTTTCACCCCGGATCTCCAGCCAAGCTTCGGTAAGCGCGGGGGCTCAAGCAGCGGAGCGGAGCCGGACAGCGCGCTGAGTGCGGACACGAACTTCGATCGCGTATTGCCGGGCTGCTGCCCTCAAAGCGAACGCGTACCCCTTGTGTTGCATTCGGGCAACACTATATCCGCGGCGGCACAATAAGAGGGTGTGAGATGAACCTGGAAAAATTTACTGAGCGGGCACGAGGGTTCCTCCAATCGGCGCAGACCGTGGCGCTGCGGTTGAACCACCAGCGGATCACGCCCGTCCACGTCCTGAAGGCGCTGCTCGAGGACGACCAGGGGATGGCTTCGGGCCTGATCGCCCGCGCCGGGGGAAGCGCGGAGGCGGCGCGGCGGGAGACGGACGAGCAGCTGGCCAAGATTCCGGTGGTCTCCGGAAGCGGCGCCAATTCGACGCCGGGCCTCGATGCGGAGACTCTGCGCCTGCTCGACCAGGCCGAGCAGGTCGCCCAGAAAGCCGGCGACAGCTATGTCACCGTCGAGCGGATGCTTCTGGCGCTGGTGCTGGCGACGACCACCGGCGCCGGCAAGGCGCTGGCCGACGCGGGCGTCAAGGCCGAGGCGCTCAACGCCGCCATCAACGAGCTTCGCGGCGGCCGCACGGCCGACACCCAGTCGGCGGAGGACCGCTACGACGCGCTCAAGAAATTCGCCCGCGACCTCACCCAGGCGGCCCGCGACGGCAAGCTCGATCCGGTCATCGGCCGCGACGAGGAGATCCGCCGCACCGTCCAGATCCTGGCCAGGCGCACCAAGAACAATCCGGTGCTGATCGGCGAGCCGGGCGTCGGCAAGACCGCCATCGCCGAAGGGCTGGCGCTCAGGATCGCCAATGGCGACGTCCCGGACAGCCTCAAGGACCGGCGGCTGATGGGCCTCGACATGGGCTCGCTGATCGCCGGCGCCAAATATCGCGGCGAGTTCGAGGAAAGGCTGAAGGGCGTGCTCGACGAGGTCCGCCAGGGCGAGGGCGACATCATCCTGTTCATCGACGAGATGCACACGCTGATCGGCGCCGGGAAGAGCGAAGGGGCGATGGACGCCTCGAACCTCCTGAAGCCCGCTTTGGCGCGCGGCGAGCTTCACTGCATCGGCGCGACCACGCTCGACGAATATAAGAAGCATGTCGAGAAGGACCCCGCGCTCCAGCGGCGCTTCCAGCCGGTCTTCATCGGCGAGCCGACCGTGGAGGACACGATCTCGATCCTGCGCGGCCTCAAGGAGAAATACGAGCTCCACCACGGAGTCAGGATCACCGACGGCGCGCTGGTGTCGGCGGCGACTCTCAGCCACCGCTACATCACCGACCGCTTTCTTCCCGACAAGGCGATCGACCTGATGGACGAGGCGGCGTCGCGGCTCAGGATGGAGGTCGAATCCAAGCCTGAGGAGATCGAGAATCTCGACCGTCGGATCATCCAGCTCAAGATCGAGCGCGAGGCCCTCAAGAAGGAGAAGGACCGCGCCTCGCAGGACCGGCTGAAGGCTCTGGAGGAGGAGCTCGCCAATCTCGAGCAGCAGTCGGCCGAGCTCACCCAGCGCTGGCAGGGCGAGAAGGAGAAGCTCGCCGGCGAGGCGAAGATCAAGGAGGAGCTGGACCGGGCGCGGCTCGAGCTCGAGCAGGCGCAGCGCGCGGGCGACCTCGCCAAGGCGGGCGAGCTCCAATATGGCAGCATTCCGGCGCTCGAGAAGCAGCTCGCCGAGGTCGAGGCCGCAAGTCAGGGCGCGATGCTTCGCGAGGAGGTGACGAGCGAGGATATCGCCTCGGTCGTCGCCCGCTGGACCGGAATTCCGATGGAGCGGATGCTCGAGGGCGAGCGCCAGAAGCTGATCAACATGGAAGCCGAGATCGGCCGCCGGGTCATCGGCCAGGAGGATGCCGTCCAGGCCGTCGCCAAGGCGATCCGCCGCTCCCGCGCGGGGCTTCAAGACCCGAACCGGCCGATGGGAAGCTTCCTGTTCCTGGGCCCGACCGGTGTCGGCAAGACCGAGCTCACCAAGTCGCTCGCCTTGTTCCTGTTCGACGATCCGCACGCGATGGTGCGGATCGACATGTCCGAGTTCATGGAGAAGCACAGCGTCGCGCGCCTGATCGGAGCTCCTCCGGGCTATGTCGGCTACGAGGAAGGCGGAGTGCTGACGGAGGCGGTCCGGCGGCGGCCCTACCAGGTGGTGCTGTTCGACGAGGTGGAGAAGGCGCATTCGGACGTCTTCAACGTGCTTCTGCAGGTCCTCGACGACGGCCGCCTGACCGACGGCCAGGGCCGCACGGTCGACTTCACCAACACGATCATCATCCTGACCTCGAACCTGGGCAGCCAGTATCTGACCGGACTGACCGAAGGGCAGAGCGTCGAAGAGGTCGAGCCGCAGGTGATGGAGGTGGTTCGCGGCCATTTCCGCCCGGAATTCCTCAACCGCCTCGACGAGATCATCCTGTTCCACCGGCTCGCCCAGGAGCATATGGGGCCGATCGTCGACATCCAGGTCGAGCGGGTCCAGCAGCTGCTCGCCGACCGCAAGATCCGGCTCGAGCTCAGCGACGGCGCGCGCGCCTGGCTGGGCCGGGTCGGCTACGATCCCGTCTACGGCGCGCGGCCGCTGAAGAGGGCTGTGCAGAGGTATCTGCAGGACCCGCTCGCGGACGCCATCTTGCGCGGCGAGGTGCCGGACGGCTCGACCCTTGCCGTGGAGGAGGGCGAGGGTGCGCTGGTGCTGAAGTCTGCGGTGGCGGACGAGACCCAGCAGGCGGCGTGACGTGAGCGAGGCTCCCGAGACGCTCCTTCGGCGCGCCAACCTTTTGTTGAACGGCGGCGATGTCGGCGAAGCCATTGACGCTCACGAGCGGCTGCTCGCGGCCAAGCCCGATCTGCCGGACAGCTGGTTCAACCTCGCCTGGCTTCAGCGCCGGGCCCGGCGCTACGAGGACGCGCTCGGATCCTATGACGAGGCGCTGCGCAGGCGGGTCGGCCGGCCCGAGGAAGTCCGCCTGAACCGGGCCGTCATCCTTTCGGAGCATCTGAAGCGGCCCGAGGCTGCCGAAGCCGAGCTCAGGGAAGCGGTTCGCCTCAATCCGAGCTTCCTCGGCGCCTGGCTGAACCTCGGGATGCTTCAGGAGGACCGCGGGGACGTGGAGCAGGCGCGCGGGGCCTACGAGAAGGCGCTGGAGCTGCTCCCGGGCAACGGCAGGGCGCTTGCGCGTCTGGCGGCCCTCGACGTCTTCTCGGGCGCTGCGGAGGCGGCGGTGGCGCGGCTTCGCCCGCTGCTCGGCGGTTCGGGCCTGGCGCCGGACGATGCGATCGAAATCGCCTTCGCGCTGGGCGACGCGTTCGATGCGCTGGGCCGGTATGACGAGGCGTTCCAGGCCTATTCGGCGGCCAATCTGATGAGCCGCCGGCACGCTCCGCCCGCAAGCCGCTACGATGCGCGCGCTCAGGAGCGGCTGATCGACGAGCTGATCCGCGCCTTCCCCTCTCCAGCCCCGGCGCGGGGCAATTCGGAGATCAAGCCGCCGATCTTCATCTGCGGGATGTTCCGCTCCGGTTCGACCCTGGCCGAGCAGATAGTCTCGCGCCACAGCGAGGTGACCGCGGGAGGCGAGCTCGAGATCCTTCCGGCGCTGGTCGGCCAGCATCTCCAGCCTTACCCGCAAAAGGCCGCCTCCGCCCCGCCGGACCTGATCGATGAGGTCAGGGCCGCCTATCTGAGGGAGATCGCGCTCCTTCACCCCGACGCCCGGGTGCTGACCGACAAGAGGGTCGACAATTTCCTGCACATCGGCCTGATCAAGACCCTCTTCCCCAATGCCAGGATCGTTCACACCAAGCGGCATCCGTTCGACAACATTCTCTCGATCTACTTCCTCTACTTCCAGTATGGCATCACCTACGGCTTCGATCTCGGAGAAGCCGCCCACTGGTACGGCCAGTATCTAAGGCTGATGGATCATTGGAAATCGCTCTATCCCGAGGACATCCACGATTTCGATTACGATGAGGTGGTGAGCGACCCAAGAGAGGCGGTCGCCAGTCTCCTTCATTTCTGCGGCCTGGCCTGGGAGGAGGCGTGCCTGAGCCCCGAATCCGCCCGGAACGCCGTTCGCACCGCCAGCCTGTGGCAGGTCAGGCAGCCGCTCCACACCCGCTCTTCGGGGCGCTGGAGAAATTATGAGGAGCATCTGGGCCCTGTGAAGGACGCGCTCGGGCTTTAACGGTATCGCTCATCCTGGGTAGCGGCTGAGCCTGGCGAAGCCCCGACCCAGGATGAGCGGATAGACTGGCCGACCAGCTCCCTAGACTTTGTCCTGCTGAAGCAGAATCGTCACCCCGGACTTGATCCGGGGTCCACCTTTTTCTCAATCCCGGTGGAGGAAGAAGGTGGATGCCGGATCAAGTCCGGCATGACGAATGCCTCGCTTCCATCACAATAGGACAAAGTC
>DATHBY010000063.1:0-2440 GCA_035295885.1 Allosphingosinicella sp. | reverse complement strand
CCCCGCGAGACCCAGCGGGCGCTTCGCGAGGCCGTCGCCAGGCGCGGCGTGAAGCTCACCCCCGAAGCGCCGACTCCGATCGGCCACCGGCTCGCCAGGCTCGTCGATCTGGTCGCGGTGCCGATCATCCTGCTGTTGCTGACGCCCTTGCTGATCGTCCTCGCGCCGCTGATCGCGATCAAGCTCAGGCGGCTCGAAAAGGCCAATCCGGTGATCGCTCCGCGGCCGACGGTGGAGCGGATCGAGATGCTCTCGCGCTACGAGGACCGCGACGTCACCAATCCGTTCAGCGCGATGGGCTCGATCCAGCCCGGGCTGTTCCGGCGCCTGCTCTCGAGCTTCCTGCTCTGGCTGATCGACTGGGCGGCGCGTCACATCACCACTCGAGGCAAGCTGTCGCGGGTCAGGACGATCCACTGCGCGCGCTGGATCTTCCTGGACGACCGCCATCGCCTCTATTTCGCAAGCGATTATGACGGCTCGCACGAGGCCTATATGGACGATTTCGTCAACAAGGTGGCGTTCGGCCTCAACCTCTCCTTCTCCCACGGAATCGGCTATCCCAAGACTCGCTGGCTGCTGTGGGGCGGGGCCCGGCGCGAAGGCGACTACAAGGCCTTCCTTCGCCACCACGAGCTGCCGACGCCGGTCTGGTACAAAGCCTATCCGGGCCTGACCTGCCAGGATCTCGCCCGCAACGCGCGCATCCGCAAGGGCCTCGAAAGCCGCCGCGACGACGAGCGCACCGTCCGTCGCTGGCTGGCGGAAATCTGAGGGACCGGAAGATGCCCACAGCCATACTCGAGCGCGACGACATCCAGGCCCTGGTCCGCTCAGGCTTCGGCAAGCTGGAAGGCTCGCGGCTGCTGCTGATCCGGGTACGCCCCGGCCGGGAAGAGCAGGCGCGCAAATGGCTGCGCGAGGCGGAGGTTCTGAGCGTCGCCGAGTTCGACGACGCGCGCCTCGCCAAGCGCCGGATCAACCGGATCCTCCAGGTCGCGGTGACGGCGCCCGGCCTCGCCGCGCTCGGGGTTTCCGACGAGGTGATGGCGCTTTTCCCTGCCGACTTCCTCGCCGGAATCGCCGGCGACGAGCGGCGCTCGCAACGGCTGGGGGACGTCGGCGCGAACAGCCCGAGCCGCTGGAAATGGGGCCGCAAAGGGAATGAGCCGCATCTGCTGCTGATGCTCTACGCCGACTGCACCGACATCGAGGCGTTCGCCGCAGCGACGGTGGCGGGGCTCGGCCAGAGCTGCGAGGTGCTTCAGCCCCAGCTCGATTGCGGCGAGCCGGGAATCGAGCCGTTCGGCTTCAAGGACGGGGTGTCGCAGCCGCGGGTGGACTGGGACGGAGTGCGCACGCCGGGCGGCACGCCGGACCAGACCTATACCAACTATATCAGCGCCGGAGAGGTGCTGCTCGGCTACATGAACGAATATAATCTGGTCGGCGACCGGCCGCTCGTTCCGGAGCACCTGCCCGGCGCCCGGGAGCTGCCGCCGAGCATCGACGATCCGGCGCTCCGGGACCTGGGCCGCAACGGCTCCTATCTGGTGTTCCGCACCTTGAGGCAGGATGTCGAGGGCTTCTGGAGCTGGACGAAGCGGGTGGCGGGAGAGGAAGGCTCGCTCGAGCTGGCCGAGGCTGTGGTCGGCCGCCGCAAGGACGGTAGGCCGCTCGACGGGCTCGCCCGGTCCGACGTCCCCGGGCTCGAAGATCCGGAGGACAATTTCACCTACGACAGCGATCCCCAGGGCCACATCTGCCCCTACGGCGGCCATATCCGCCGGGCCAACCCGCGAACCGGCGACATCCCCGGCGGCGGGCGCGGACTGCTCCATTACCTGCTGGTCACGCTGGGCCTGTGGGGGACGGTCGAGGACGACGTCATCGCCTCGTCGCGCTACCACCGCCTGCTCCGCCGGGGCCGCCCCTACGGCCGTCCGGGCGAGCCTCAGGGCCTGCATTTCATCGCGCTCAACTCGAACCTTACAAGGCATTTCGAGTTCATCGAGAATGCCTGGCTGATGAACCCCAATTTCGCCGGGCTGTCGAACGAGGCCGACCCCCTGACCGGCTGCCGCGAGCCTTATCCGGGCGGCACCGCGACCGACCGGTTCACCCGGCCGCGGGCGGAAGGGCCGTGCACGCGCTACACCGGGATACCGCGCTTCGTGACCGTCGAGGGCGGCGGCTATTTCTTCCTGCCCGGCCTGAGGGCGCTGAGGTACATCGCCCGGGCTTGATGTTGGGAGCGTCATTGCGAGGAGCGTAGCGGCGAAGCAATCCAGCGGGCGTCGGAGGCTGGACTGGATTGCTTCGCTTCGCTCGCAATGACGGCGTCCTAGAGTTTGTCCTATTGTGATGGAAGCGAGGCATTCGTCATGCCGGACTTGATCCGGCATCCACCTTCTTCCTCCACCGGGATTGAGAAAAAGGT
>DATHBY010000062.1:0-3462 GCA_035295885.1 Allosphingosinicella sp. | reverse complement strand
CGGCAACGCGGCGCAGCTCCTTGAGAAGTACAAGTCGCTCGCCCGCGACGCGCAGCTTCAGGGCGACCGCGTCCAGTCCGAATACTGGCTGCAGTTCGCCGACCATTATTACCGCGTCCTCAACGAGAACCGCGCCCGCTTCGAGGAGCAGCGCCGCACCCGCGACGATTACGGATCCGACGAGGACGAGGATCAGGACGACGTCATGGCCGCCGACGGCGACGAGGGCGACGAGGATGGCGACGACCGCAACATTCGCGACGACCGCGGCAACCGAGACAACCGCGACGACCGAGGCAACCGCTCCGATCAGGGCTACCGCACCGAGCGCTCCGACCGGAGCGACCGTCCGGAGCGCGGCGAACGCTCCGACCGTCCCGAGCGGACCGAGCAGCCGGAGCGTCCGCGCCGAGAGTTCCAGCCGCGCGAGGAGCGCAACGGCGAGCGCCGCCCGGAGCGCTTCCGGCCCCGCCGCGACCGCGACGAGCCCCGGGCCGAAGCCCAGGGCGACTCCGACGAGCGGATCTCGCTCGACGTGCTGCCGCCCGCGATCGCAGTGATCGAGGGCGACGCCCCGCCCAAGGCGCCGCGCCGCCGCACCCGCCGTCCCCGCGAAGACGGCGACGCGGACATCGCTCCGGCGGCCTGAGCCTTTCGATCGATCCGGCGACTCGAAGCGGCGGTCCTTCCCGGGGCCGCCGTTTCCCCGTGGGCGGTCGGGCCGCGGAGTTCCGATTGACAGCCGCCGCCGTGGAGTAGACCTTCAGCGGGGGAGGGCTTTTCATGAAGCGCTTTGTCCTCATTGCATCGTTCGCCGCCGGTCCGGCGCTGGGGCAGTCCGCCCAGGGCGATCTGGCGGTCACCATCTACAACGACAATCTGGCCCTGGTTCAGGACGTGCGGCAGATCGCGCTTCCGGCCGGCCTTTCGCGCCAGGAATTCCCCGACGTCTCCGCCAGCATAAGGCCGGAGACGGTGAGCCTGGTCGGCGAAGGCTTCGAGATCGCCGAGCAGAATTTCGACTTCGACCTGCTGTCGCCCACCGCGCTGATGCAGAAGGCGGTGGGGCAGACGGTCACCTTGCTTCGCACCAACCCGGCGACGGGCGCGGAAAGCCGCGAGCGGGCGCTCGTCCTGGCGGTGAACGGGGGAGTGGTTCTGAAGATCGGCGAACGGGTCGAAGTGCTCCGCGACGACGGCCTTCCGGTCCGGGTCATCTTCGACTCCATCCCGCCCAATCTGCGCGCCCGGCCGACCTTGAGCGTCACCGTCGACGCGTCGCGCGCCGGCCCCCGGCCATTGACTCTCAGCTATCTCACCACTGGGCTTTCGTGGAAGGCGGATTATGTCGCGATGTTCGACGAAGCCGGCGGCAAGATAGACGTGCAGGGCTGGATCACGCTCACCAATTCGAGCGGGACCACCTTCACCAATGCCGATACCCTGCTCGTCGCCGGCGAGGTCGCCCAGGTCCAGGGGCCCCGCCGGAACCGCGACGAATATGACCCGCAGGGCAACGAGCCCGGCACTCAGGCGGCGGCTCGGCCGCGAGTGGGCGATTTCTACGTCTATCCGATCCGCGGACGAACGACGATCGCCAGCGCCCAGACGAAGCAGGTGAGCTTCCTCGACGCGAGCGGCGCCTCGGCGGCGAAGGCCTATGAATATCGCAATCCCTGGCTCGGCAGGAGCAACGACCCGCTGAGCGCCGCGACCGTGCTCAAATTCTCGAACGCGCGGGGCGGCGGCGGACTCGGCGACGCCCTGCCGGCGGGTGTCGTGCGCGTCTACATGCGCGACGGCCGCGGCCAGGCCCAGTTCGTCGGCGAAAGCCAGATCCCGCACACGCCGATGGGTTCTTCACTCGGCCTGCGCACCGGCAACGCCTTCGACGTCAAGGTCCGGTCGACCGTCGAGAAAAGGGAGAAGATCACGTCGGAGGAGTGGGAGCGCAGCGCCCGTTTCCGCGTCACCCATCCCGACGGGACGGTGACCACCACCAATGTCGAGACCCAGCGCGAATTCTGGCGAACGACGATGACCTATCGGGTGACCAACGCCCGCGCCCAGCCGGTGGCGGTGGACGTGATCCAGGACGGCCTCAACCGCGGCGCCGACACAAGGGTCACCAGCGAGAGCCTCACCGGCAGGCAGCTCTCGCTCGACTCGCGGATCTGGAGCGTCCCGGTCCCCGCCAATGGCGAGACCGTCCTCACCGTCGTCTACGAAACCCGTTACTAAGGGCGCGCTGGTGCGGTCCCCCGGCCGGATCGTCGCGCTGCTGCTCTGGGCGGGGCCCGCCGGCCTGATCGCGCAGACGGTTGTCACCTCCGCCGGGCCGGACAAGGTGGCGGTCACCGTCTATCGCGATCCGCAGCGAGGGGCGGATGACTTCATCGAGCTGGACGAGCGCCTCAAGGGCTTTGCTTTGATCACCGAGACGCGCACCGTGGATCTCCCGCCGGGCGAGGCGGCGATACGCTTCGAGGGGGTGGCGAGCGGGATCCAGCCGCAGAGCGCGATCCTCGTCGGAGCCGATTCCGCCGAGAAGAACCAGGACCGGCTGCTGCTGTCTGAAGGCGGCCTGGTCGACGCGTTCACCGGACAGCGGGTGATCCTGCGCCGCACCGACCCGGCGACCGGCAGGTCGACCGAGGAGAGCGTCCGCATCCACTCCGGCCACGAAGGCATGGTGGTCGAGACTGCGACCGGCTTCGAGGCCGTCCAGTGCAGCGGCCTGCCCGAGGCGCCCGTCTATCCCGGAGTGCCGGCCGGCCTCTCCGCCAAGCCGGTGCTGTCGGTGAAGACGAAGGACCAGGCGGGCGGGCGGCGGCAGCTGACCCTGTCCTATCTCGCCGCCGACTTCGACTGGCAGGCCAATTATGTCGCGCAGCTGTCGCCCGACACCAAGAGCCTAGATCTGTCCGCCTGGCTGACCCTGGCCAGCCGCGACGACACCAGCTTTCACCAGGCCGACACCGCCGTCGTCGCCGGCCGGGTCGCCCGGCATCGGGACCCGGACAAGGACGAGTATGACGACGACGACGACGACGACGACGACGAGGACGAGGGCTTCTGGTATCATTGCTGGCCCGTCGGCAGGACCGCCGGCATTCCCAGCCAGCGCTCGCCGTTCGAGCCCGGCGCTCTGCCCGAGCTGCGCGCGCCGATGGCGATCCGGTTCGACGAGGATTACGGCTATGGCGGCGGCTTCGACGAGGGCTCCGAGAGCATCGTCGTCACCGGCAGCCGGATCGCCCGCCCCGAGGCGCTCGGCGACCTCAAGCTCTACCGGATCCCGTTCCCGGTGACCGTCGCCTCGCGTTCGCAAAAGCAGGCCGCCTTCCTCTCGGGCAGGCGGGTGAAGGGCGAGCTCGTCTACCGCTCCCGCGACTCGGACGAGGATCCCGAATGGCTCTTCCGCTTCCGCAACGACAGGAGGTCCGGGCTCGGCCGGCCGCT
>DATHBY010000061.1:0-1703 GCA_035295885.1 Allosphingosinicella sp. | reverse complement strand
CGCTCGGGCGCCCCGCTAGAGTTTGTCCTATTGTGATGGACGCGAGGCATTCGTCATGCCGGACTTGATCCGGCATCCACCTTCTTCCTCCACCGGGATTGAGAAAAAGATGGACCGCGGATCAGGTCCGGGGTGACGATTCTGCTTCGGCAGGACAAGGCCCAGGCTGTATCGCAATTCGGGCCTGTCGCTCCGGGCTGGAGCGGAAGGTCCGGATCCAGCAGGGGAGGGGCGTAGTTTGGAGCGAATGGACAGCGAGCCCTTCTTCGGCCTCAGCCCTTATCACATGGCGATGGCCGCTGTCGGCTCGGGAATCATCCTCGCCTACTGGCTGCCGCGTTTCTTCTCGGGCCGCGAGCCCGCGGCTTCGGCACTGCTCATTCTCTTCGGGATCCTGGTTTTCTCGTTCGTGCCGGGGATGCCCGCGGCCATCGATCCCCGGGCGGCACCCAAGGTCTGGGAGGTGACCAGCGAGCTCGCGGTGATCGTCGCTCTTTTCGGCACCGGCCTCAGGATCGACAATCTCAGAAACTATCGCCACTGGCAGCCGACGGTGCGCCTGCTGGCCGTGGTCATGCCGCTGACGATCCTCTCCGTCGCTCTGCTGGGCTGGGCGCTGGCGGGAATGACTCTGGCCGGCGCTCTCCTCCTGGGAGCGGTGCTGGCGCCGACGGATCCGGTGCTGGCCGGCGATGTCCAGGTCGGGCCGCCGACCGAAGGGGGCGAGCATCCGGTCCGTTTTTCACTGACCGCCGAGGCGGGGCTCAACGACGGGCTCGCCTTTCCGTTCGTCTATCTCGGACTGATCGTCGCCGCCGAGGGCTTCGCGCCCGGTTCATGGGCGGTGGAGTGGCTCGCCCGCGACGTCTTCTACCGGATCTTCGTCGGAGCGGCGTCCGGAGCCGCGATCGGCTGGCTGCTCGGCCGAGTGCTGTTCGCCGTTCCGGTCAGCAACGTCCTTGCCGACACCGGCTCGGGAGTGCTGGCCATGGCCGGAGTCCTGCTTTGCTACGGCCTGACGGAACTGATCGAGGGCTATGGCTTCATCGCCGCTTTCGTCGCCGGCCTCGCCCTTCGGCGCGCGGAGGCCGAACATGCCTTCCACGGCAGGCTTCACGGCTTCAACGAGGCCATCGAACATGCGCTCACCGCCATTCTGCTGGTGCTGATCGGGGGGGTGCTCCCGATCCTGTGGCCTGAGCTCGACTGGAGGCATGTGGCGATCGCCCTCGCGCTCATCTTCGTCATCCGGCCGCTGTCGGGCTGGTGGGGCCTTCGCGGAACGGAGCTCAAGCCCCGCGAGCGCTTCGTCGTCGCCGCTTACGGCGTGCGCGGCATCGGCTCGATCTATTATCTCGGCTACGCCACCAGCCACCTGGAGTTCGTGAACGAAGGCCAGCTCTGGGCCACGATCGCCTTCACCATCGCCGTCTCGACGGTCGTGCACGGCCTTACCGCCGGCGCCGTCGTCGAGCGGGTGACCCGCGAGGAAGAGGGCAGCGCGAAATCGCCGCCCCGCGCTTGATCCGGGGGCCGTCTTCCGGCGATAATGTCAACTATTGTTTGTCCTATTGTGATGGAAGCGAGGCATTCGTCATGCCGGACTTGATCCGGCATCCACCTTCTTCCTCCACTGGGATTGAGAAAAAGGTGGACCCCGGATCAAGTCCGGGGTGACGATTCTGCTTCGGCAGGACAAAGTC
>DATHBY010000060.1:0-3485 GCA_035295885.1 Allosphingosinicella sp. | reverse complement strand
GGAGGATGGGTATTTCGGCAAAGGCCCGGCCGAGCCGGTCGAGGATGATCGCCTCGGCGTGGTTGTCCGCGATGGTGACCGGGGAGCCGTCTTCTTTCTCGACGACCTCGCAACCCTCGCAGTAGATGCGCGCGATCTCGGTGCCCGCCGCGAGCGCGGCTTCGATCAGAATGGGGAGGAGAGGGTTGGGCATCTGACCTGGTCCGTCATACCGGACTTGATCCGGCATCCACCTTTCCTCCCGCGCGGTGGAAGAAGGTGGACCCCGGGTCAAGCCCGGGGTGACGGCGGCTGGCGAAGCCTCTCCCAGTGCCAGCGCAGATGATCCTCCATGAAGGTTGAGATGAAGAAATAGCTGTGGTCGTAGGCTTGCTGGATCCTGAGGGTCAGCGCGATGCCGGCGTCCCGGCAGGCGGCTTCGAGCCGCTGAGGCTTCAGCTCGCGTTCGAGGAAGGAGTCGGCGCCGCCCTGGTCGACCAGGATTTCCGCTAGGCGCGCTCCGTCCTCGATCAAAGCGACGGCGTCGTGGGCGCGCCAGGCGGCGCGGTCCGGGCCGAGATATCCGCCGAGCGCCTTCTCGCCCCACGGCACCTCGCCGGGCGAGGCGATCGGTGCGAAGGCTGAGACGCTTCGGTAGCGGCCGGGATTGCGAAGGGCCAGGGTGAGGGCGCCGTGGCCGCCCATCGAATGGCCGGTGATCGACTGGCGCGCCATGTCGGCCGGGAAGCTGGCGGCGACGAGGTCCGGAAGCTCGGCCGTGACGTAGCTGTACATCCGGTAGTGCCTGGCGAAGGGCTCCTCGGTCGCATCAACGTAGAAGCCGGCGCCCTGCCCGAAATCGTAGGCGGGATCGTCGGGCACGTCCGGGCCGCGGGGGCTGGTGTCGGGGGCGACCAGGATCAGGCCGAGCTCGGCGCAGATTCGCTGGTAGCCGCCCTTCTCGACCACGTTGGCGTGGGTGCAGGTGAGGCCGGAGAGAAACCAGAGGACGGGGAGCGGGGCGCCGGCTTCCGCCTGGGGCGGGAGGTAGATTCCGAAAATCATGTCGGTGCCGGTCTCCCGGCTGGAGTGGCGGCAGGCGAGCTGGGTGCCGCCGAAGGAGCGGGCGGTGGAGAGGGTTTCGAGGGTCATGGCGGGTCCGAATGTCCTTCGATACGCCGGTTCGACAAGCTCACCGGCTACTCAGGATGAGCGTTTTGATCATATGCTCCCTAACGCCCATCCTGAGTAGGGACTGAGCCTGGCGAAGGCCCGTATCGAAGGACCAGCCTAGTAAACCACCACGCTCCTGATGCTCTCCCCCGAGTGCATCAGGTCGAACGCCTTGTTGATGTCGTCGAGCGGCATGGTGTGCGTGATGAGCGGGTCGATCTCGATCCTGCCGTCCATGTACCAGTCGACGATCCGGGGCACGTCGGTTCGGCCGCGCGCGCCGCCAAAGGCGCTGCCCTTCCACACCCGGCCTGTGACCAGCTGGAACGGCCGGGTGGCGATCTCGCGGCCCGCTTCGGCCACTCCGATTATGGTCGAGACTCCCCAGCCGCGGTGGCAGCATTCGAGCGCCTGGCGCATGACGTCGGTATTGCCGGTGCAGTCGAAGCTGTAGTCGGCGCCGCCGTCGGTGAGATCGAGGATCGCGGGCACGACCTTGTCCATGCCGATCTCGGCCGGGTTGATGAAGTCGGTCATCCCGAAGGCCTGGGCCATCGCCCTCTTGGCCGGGTTGATGTCGATCCCGACGATCCGGTTCGCGCCGACCAGCTTCGCGCCCTGGATGACGTTGAGGCCGATTCCGCCGAGGCCGAAGACGACGACATTGGCTCCCGGCTCGACCCCGGCGGTCCAGATCACCGCCCCGACGCCGGTGGTTACTCCGCAGCCTATGTAGCAGATCTTTTCGAACGGAGCGTCCTCGCGGACCTTGGCGACGGCGATCTCCGGCATCACGGTGAAGTTCGAGAAGGTCGAGCAGCCCATGTAATGATGGATGGTCTCGGAGCCGAGGCGGAAGCGGCTGGTGCCGTCGGGCATGACGCCCTTACCCTGGGTGGAGCGGATGGCGGTGCACAGGTTGGTCTTGCGGCTGAGGCACGACTTACACTGGCGGCATTCGGGCGTGTAGAGCGGGATGACGTGGTCGCCGGCCTTCACCGAAGTCACGCCTTCGCCGACCTCGCGGACGATTCCGGCGCCTTCGTGGCCGAGGATCGAGGGGAAGATGCCTTCGCTGTCCTTGCCCTCGAGCGTGTAGGCGTCGGTGTGGCAGACGCCGGTCGCCATGATCTCGACCAGCACCTCGCCGGCGCGGGGGCCGTCGAGGTCGACCTCGTGGATTTCGAGCGGCCGGTTGGGCGCGACGGCGATGGCGGCTCGGGTCTTCATGAGTCTCTCCTCGCGGGAACGAAGGGCCTTAGCTGGCATTTGCCCGGGGATGAAGATCGTCCTTGCCGCCGCAGCGACCCTCGCCCTTTGCGCCTGCGACATGGTCGCGCCGCCGGCTCCGGAGGCGCCGAAGGTGGAGTACCGGCCCGGGGAGGCCGGTACGGTGGACCACGCGCTGTGCCTGCTCGGCTTCACCGCCATTCCCTTGCGGGAGGCGCGGTCGACCGGCCACCATCTCGTCACGGCCGCGGTCAACGGCAAGGAGGGCGTGTTCGTGCTCGACACCGGCGCCAACCTTTCTGTGATCGACGTCGACCATGCCGCCCATTTCGGCCTCGGCAGGGCGGGCGGCCGGCGCGGCGGCGCCACCGGCCTCGGCGGATCCAACTCCGCCCGCCAGGTCGGGGTCGAGAGCGTGACGCTGGGCGGTATCGAGGTTCGGCAGCGGCGGATGGTGGTCACCGATCTCGGCTCGATCGGCGATGCGCTGGCGCCGCTTGCGGGCGGAGCGGTCCACGGCCTCATCGGCCAGGACGTGCTCAAGGAGCATCGCGCCGTGATCGACGTCAGTCGGCCGCTCCTCTATCTGATCGAGGCGGACGAGGATCCGGAGCCGGTGCCGGCGGAACGGTGCCTGAGGGCGTAGCTTGCCTCCCCATCTGGCAATGGGGAGGCAGATCAGCGCCATTTCCTCCGGTCCGCCAAAATCGCCCGCGCCGCGTTATGGCCGGGCGCCCCCGTCACTCCGCCGCCCGGGTGGGCGCCCGAGCCGCAGAGGTAGAGGCCTGGAAGGGGCATGCGGTAGTCGGCGTGGCCGAGGAGCGGGCGGGCCGAGAAGAGCTGATCGAGGCCCATCTTGCCGTGGAAGATGTCGCCTCCGGCAAGGCCGAAGCGCTGCTCGAGATGCCAGGGCGAGAGAGCGGATTGCCCGATCACCGAGGCCGCGAAGCCGGGCGCGTAGCGGTCGACATGAGCGACGACGTGGTCGGCGGCCTCCGCGGCGCGAGCCTCCCAGCCGCCCTTCACCTCATAGGGGAAGTGCTGGCAGAACAGGCTCGCGACATGCGCTCCGGCCGGCGCGAGGCTATCGTCGAGAGTCGAGG
>DATHBY010000059.1:0-8584 GCA_035295885.1 Allosphingosinicella sp. | reverse complement strand
CTGGCCGTGGGCGTTGAGGCCCGCCTCCTTCATCGCCTCGGCGACGGCGCGCGCCTGCTCCTCGGCGCGCGGCAGATCGTGGAGGAGCACTCCGATATCGACCTTGGCGGCGTTGGCCGCCGCGTCGAGAGCGGCCGCCTTCCGGTCGAGAGTCGCCGTTTCCTTGGACAGATAATAGGTGACCCGGCCGAGCCGGTCGGACGCCTCATCGCCCAATGACATCAGCCGCTCGGCCTCGCCGCGAAGCCGGGCGTGATTGTCCTCGATCCGGCCGGCGACGATCTCGAGCACGCTTTCCAGCGCCCGGCTCTCGGCGGTCATCTGCTCGACCGCCCGGCTGAACCTCTCCGCCTCGCGCCGGGAGGTCCGGCCGAGCAACAGCCACAGCAAGGCGAGGAGGGCGAGCGGGCCCGCCACGGTCGCGGTCCAGGCGATGCCGTTGCCGAGCGAGACCGGCGGCCGGGTCTGCCAGAGCCAGAAGCCGACGGCCGAAACCCAGCCGGTCGCGAGCAGGATGAGCACCGCGCCTGGCAGCCCTGCCCCGGCCGGGCGTCTCGCCCGCTCCGGGTCGGCGTCCGCTTCCGGCACCTCCGCCTCGGCTTCGGCCGGCTGTCCCAGCCAGTCGGATCCGGTTGCCGCCGTGAAGCCTTGTTCGGGCTCCGTCTGTGCTCGTTCTGCCCCCGTCATAACGGTTCGTTTACCATGATTCGGGCGCCAAGGAAGCTGGGAAGGATACGGTGCGTTAACGCCCCGGGCCTAGGGAGGGCTCATGGTCTACGATCCGGGAGCCCTGAACGCCTCGCTCGCCGCCGCCGTCGGCAGCGATCCCGAGCTGATGCGCGAGCTTCGCGCCGCCTTTCTCGAAAGCGCGACCCGGCAGGCGGACCTGATGGGCCGGGCCCGCTGCGACGCCAATTGGGCGATCGCCGCGTCGCGGCTGAAAAGCGTCGCCGCCAGCTTCGGAGCGGTCGGGCTGGTCGCACTCGCCGACGAGGCGCTCGACGGCGCCCCGGGCGATCCGGTGGTGCTCCGCAAGCTGGGCGCCGCGATAGACGAGCTCACCGCTTAAGGCTTTTCGTAGCCGGTCCACGGCCCTATCCCTTCATGAATGGGGAGGGACTCGTGACTCTGGCCGCCTTGATCGCCGCCTATCACGAAGCGGACGACGCCGGAGGAGGGCTTCGCGCCACCTTGCCGATCGCCGGCCGCACCCTCATCGAACGTCAGGTCCGCCTCGCAGCCGGAGCCGGAGCGGAGCCGGTGGTGGTCGTCGTCGAGCGGGTCACCGCGCCGCTGAACGCCGCGCTCGACCGGCTGCGCGCCGAGGGGGTGACTCTCTTCCTCGCCCGAAGCGCCGAAGAGGCGGCGGAGGCGGTGCACAGCAACGACCGGATCCTCCTGGTCGGCGACGGCCTCGTCGCGCCCGAAGCGGCGATCGCCCGCCTGGTCGCCATCGACGGCCCCTGCATCCTCGTCGTTCCCGATCTGCGTGTCGACGACCGCTACGAGCGGATCGACGCCCAGAGCCGCTGGGCCGGCCTCGCACTGATCGACGGCGAGATGCTGAAGCAGACCGCCGCGATGCTCCGCGACTGGGACCTCCAGTCGACCCTGCTTCGCCGGGCGGTGCAGGCGGGGGCGAGGCAGATCAGCGTCAGGGGAGAAGCGGAAGACGAGCTGCCGCTGGTGGCCGAGACCAGCGACGATCTCGCCGGGCTGGAGGCGCAGATCATCGCCGGCGCCAATGTCCGCCGAAGCGACTGGGTCTCCCGCTATTGGCTTTCTCCCGTCGAGCGGGCCGCGACGAAGGCACTGATGCCGACGGCTGTCACCCCGACGGCAATCGGCCTCGCCGCAACGCTGCTGATGGCGCTCGCCGGCCTCGCCTTCGCGAAGCACTGGCTGGGCTTCGGCCTTGCTCTCCTCCTCCTGGCAACGCCGCTGGACGGAATAGGCGATCGGCTCGCCTCGCTTCGCCTTCAGGGCAGGAGAGGGGCGACATGGTGGGGGGCGCTCCTGCCCGCGCTTTCGGCCGGGACATTGCTCCTCCTCGCCTCCGCGCTCGCCGGCACCCGGGGCTGGGGCTGCATCGCCCTGGCGGGGACGATCGTTGCTTTCGCTCTGGCCCTTCGCATCGAGGCGGCGGGGCGAGACATCCCCGGCAAGGTCTGGCTGGCCGAACCCAAGGGCATGACATGGCTGATGCTTCCCTTCGCGGTGGCGAACCTCTGGGGCACCGGGCTGACAATGCTTGCGGCCTATGCGGGCGCGAGCTTTTTCTGGGCCCAGCGTCACGTCCATGCCCCGTCGCCCGCGCCTCCACAGGATTAGCGCCGCTTTAACCCTGACCGGCCTATGCACGGGCAATGTACGAAGTGCGCGCGAACGGGGGTGAGCTGGACGGCGCGGCGCAGCTGCTCGCGTCCGCGCGCGCACGCGTGTCCGCGGCGATCGCCGATCTGGCGCTTCCGGAAGCCTTTCGGCTCAGCGACCGTCAGCGGGTCACCGTCTCCCACCTCCTCGCGCGCCTGGTCGGCGACCTCGAGGACGAGCTCCGCTCCGCCCTCGTCACGCGCTTCGACGGCGCCGGGGAAGAGCCGCTGCGCGCCGCTTTGTCCTCCGCCAGCCTCCCGATCGCCATGCCCCTTCTGGAGGGCGGAGGCGCCCCCCCCGACCCCGGGCTGTTCGCCTTGCTGCTGCGCCGCGCCGAGGAGCATCGGCTGGCCCGGGCCGCCCCCGAGCACCGGCTCCTCACCGAGCTGGCCGGCGACTCCGACCCGGCCGTCGCCGCCGCCGCCGTCTCGCTGCTGATCGCCGACAGCCGCCGCCTCGACGCTTTCCACGAGCCGCTGCTGGCGAGCGGCGACCTCCCCGCCGAGGTGGCGCACAGCCTCGCCTGGACCGTCGCCGCCGCCTTGCGCACCTACCTGGTCGCCCGCCACGACGTCGCCCCCGCCGCCGCCGACGGCGCCGTGACCGCGGCGACGTCCGCACTGCTGCGCGACTATGACGAAGGCGCCGGCGCCGATTCGCTGGCGCGGCGGCTCGCGCTTCGCCTGGAGGAGCGGGCCCGTCTCGACGACGCCCTGCTCGTCCGCGCCGCCGGCGAGGGCGCTCTTCCGCTCCTGCTGGCGGGCCTCTCGCTTCGCACCGGGCTGGCTCCGGAGGCTTTGTGGGAGCTGCTTCCGGACCCCTCCGGCCGCGGCCCGGCGATCGTTCTCCGCGCGGCGAACCTCGAGCGCGAAGCCGCGGCCTCGATCCTCCTTCACCTCGCCGGGCGCGAGGAGGCGGTCGGCCCGCAGATCGACATTTACGACGGCCTCGATGCGCAGAAAGCGCGGAATCACATTCTTCTTTGGAGCCTCGACCCCGCCTATCGCGACGCCGTGGCAAGGCTGGCATCATGAGCGCCGGGCAAGCCGTCCGCGGCCGGGTCGATGCCGAGGGGCGGCTGGTCGAGGCCGATCCGCGCCTGATGGCGCTCCACCGCAGCGCCGGAGGCGAGGAGGGCGGACCGCTCGCCGTTCCGCAGATCGCGGCGCTCGCCCGTCTCGCCCGCCGCCTCGGGATCGTCATCTCGAGGGGCGCGGTCGCCGCCGAGGGGGAGGCAGACCTCGAGCTGTGGGTGCGCGCCGAGCCCAGGGAGAACTCGGTCGAGCTCGCCGTCACCGGCTGGATGGCGCGCCCGGCCCGGGCGCCCGCGCCCGCGTCCGACGCCGAGCGCCAGGCCGATTTCCTGCGCGCCGGAGCCGACTGGATGTGGGAGACGGATGCCTCGCTTCGGCTCACCACCGTCTCCGCCGCCGCGGCCGCCGCCGCCGGCAAGGCTCCCGGTCAGCTGGTCGGCCGGCAGCTCACCCGCCTGTTCCGCCTCGAAGAGGGGGAGGAAGGCGAGCTGCCGCTGCTCACCGCCCTCGCCGAACAATGCCGCTTCGACGGCCAGCTCGCCGAGCTTCGCGGCGGGCGCGGCGGCCGCTACCGCCTGGCCGGGATTCCATTGATCGACGGCGCCGGCCGCTTCGCCGGCTTCCGCGGCTCCGCCGCCGCTCTTCCGGCCGGGGTAGCCGCGGTGCCGGCCGCGACCGACGCTCTCCCGGAGCCGGGCGCCTTCGGCGAGCGGCTCGACAAGGCGCTGAGAGCTCCGCTCGCCCGGATCATCGCCAGCGCCGAGACGATCGGCGCGCAGGGGGAGGGGCCGATCCGAACCGATTATGCCGGCTATGCCGGCGACATCGCCACCGCCGGCCGCCATTTGCTGGCCCTGGTCGACGACCTCGTCGACCTTCAGGCGATCGAGCGGCCGGACTTTCGTCCGGAGGGGGAGGAGATCGACCTCGCCGACGTCGCCCGGCGCGCCGCCGGCCTGCTCGCCGTCCGCGCCGGCGAGCGCCAGGTGAGGATCGACGCTCCCGCCGCCGGCGAGAGCCTGCCCGCCGCCGGCGATTTCCGCCGGGCGCTTCAGATCGTCGTCAACCTGCTCACCAACGCGATCCGCTACTCGCCCGAAGGCGGCCAGGTGTGGATCCGCGCCGACCGCGAAGGCGATCTCGCCGCCCTCATCATCGCCGACCAGGGCAAGGGCATCTCCGCGGAGGACCAGGCGCGGATCTTCGAGAAGTTCGAGCGGGTCGATCCCACTGAGGCGGGCGGAACCGGCCTCGGCCTCTACATCGCCCGCCGCCTCGCCCGGGCGATGGGCGGTGACGTCGCCGTCGACAGCGCTCCCGGCCAGGGCGCGCGCTTCACCTTCACCCTGCCGCTTCGGCGAGAGTGAGCCTTTAGATCCTCCCCGCATTTGCAGGGGAGGGGGACCAGGCGAAGCCTGGTGGAGGGGCCTTGCCGAGTCTGAAGAACCCCTCCACCGCGCTACGCGCGGTCCCCCTCCCCGCGAAATCGCGGGGACGATTTTGGATCAATGCCCCGCGTGCGCCTTGCCCTTGCCCGCGACCACCGTCGGCTTGTGGAATTGGCAGGTCACCGTCGGGTTGAACTGCGCGAACATTCCGTTGGCGTTGGGCCGGTAGAGCCAGACGTGGCGGTCGTAATGCGGCTCAAACATATGGGCTTCGTCGATGTCCGTCTTCGGGTCGTCGAACATGTAATCATACTCGACCCCGTGGAAGGTCGGCCGGCCCTCGTTTCCGGCTTCGTGCCACGCCTTCTTGAAGACCAGGTTCTCGACCGCGACCAGCTCGAGCGTTCCGTCGGCGCGAGGCTCGTAGATCAGGATCGAGGGCTTGCGGAAATCGGTGTGGGTGCCGTTGCCGTCCACGCGCGGGTTGGGCGGAGCCGTGATTCCGAGCAGGTCGGGCCGGAAGAAATGGATGCCCATCCCGCCGAGCGCCTTGGGGCGGCCCATCATGTCGGCGGTGTCGCACATATTGGTGGGATCGCGGACATAGCCTTCGGCGAGCGCGACCTCGACCTTCCGGAAGCGTTCGGTGGCGGCGCGGACCTCGGCGAGCGTCGGCTCGCCCGGACCGGGCGCCGCGGCCGCGAGAGCGGCGGCGATGATCGTAAGCATACAGGAACTCCGATATGAACAGGGAGGAGGAGATGGCTAATCCCTCGCTGTTGCCCGTTCATTTCGGGACTCCGGCGATTGTGTTTCAATTGTTGCGCCCATCGCGCCCCCGCGCCAATCTCACTCAAAACGATGGGGGGATTGATGATTCAGCTGACTTCCGCGGACTTCCAGACCTTGTGCGCCTCCGGCACGGTGAGCGAGCGGATCGGAGCGCTGGAGGGCGAGCGCAGGGCGGCGGTTCGCAAATTCTGGCTTCGGGGGTCGATCGGACTGGCGCTGTCCGCCGCCGCGCTCGTCACCCTGCTCAACGCCGGCTGGGAGGTCGTCGCCTTCATCGTCTTCGTGCTTTTCCTTGTCGGCACCTGCATCGCCGCCGCCGGGCCGTTGATGGCCGCCAAGGAGGGGCTGAAGCATCCGGTGCTGGAGGAGGTCGCGAGGAAGTCGGGGATGGAATATATTCCAGCCGGCTTCACACCGCCGGCCCTGGGCTCGGCCTGCAAATTGCTGTTCGGCGGCGGCGGCTTCTCGGACGAGACCTATTCGGACCTGTTCAACGGCACGGACGAGGAGGGGCGCGGCTTCGCCGTCTACGAGGCCAGCCTTCAGCGACGGGCCGGCAAGAACACCTACAGCGTGTTCTGCGGCCAGATGTACGCCATCCAGCGCCGGCCCGGCCGCCAGGGCGAGATCGCGATCGTGCCCGACAGGAAGATCCTCAATTTCTGGAAGCCCGCCGGCGACATGGAGCGGGTGCCTGTCGAGGCGGATCCCGCCTTCGAGAAGAAGTTCGAAGTCTATGCCACCCACCCGATGGAGGCGCGCGAGCTGCTCTTCGACACCGCCTTTCGCGCCCGGCTTCTGGAGCTGAGGAAGAACGGCCGCGTCTTCGTCTATGCGGGCCCGGAGGAGGCCCTGGTCGCCGTCAACGGCAAGGACCGCTTCGAGCCGGGCTCGATGCTCCGCTCCCGCCCCGGCGAGGAACGGGTGCGGCTGATGTTCGACGATTTCTGCGCCTCGCTTGAGCTGCTCGGGGAGCTGAGGGCGAAGCTGGGGTGAGCGGCGGACGCGACGGAAAGTCGGTTGTTGCAAAAGTCCTTCATGGGTCAGTAAATATTTTTCAGAGATATAGAATCAATTACGCAATGCAGCCTAAGAGTACGTTGCAAATGGAGTCGCCTTGACTCGTTCCTATGTTTAGCCGCACTTGTAACGGACGACGAAAGGAAAGTGTCATGGCTAAGCTCTGCGCAGCGACTGCAATGTTCTTGCTTGCCTTTTGGGTTGGTCCCGTCAAGGCTCAGCCTCCCTTGGTACCTCAAGTTTCGCGCCAGAGTGACGTGCAGGCCCGGCTTTACCTTCCTGAGCCGGCACGCTGGGTTGAGATAGGTTCACGCCCCGTCGCCTCAATTCGCAAGGAAACAGCTTTCGATTTAGCCTTTGCATCGGATCATCTCCCGGTGCTGGCATCCGTCGCTCCTGACTTGCGGACGGTGGAACTTCGGAAATGGGATGGTCGCGCGTGGACAAACCTGGCGGACCTCCCTCGTGACGGCGACTTCATCCGCGGCCTCAAAATGGCGTCTTCCTCGGCTGGCGACATCATCCTGGCAGTCAGTTGGGGAAGTATCGAGGGCTCCGGCAGACTGCAGGTCGTTCGTCTCGCGGATACGCGGGTGGTCAGTTTAGATTCTTTTTCGGCGCCGGACGGAGAGGATGGCTATGCCGTCGCCTTCGATGGCCGGAACGCGCTTGTCGCGACCGCCAGCAGCGGCTTAGTTTCTGTGAAGCGTTGGGATGGCACCGATTTCGCTCGGCTCGGCCAAGACGTCGATCGGACCGTCAGCAACTTCTTCTCCGAGAAACCCGTCGGGCTCGCGGTGACCGACGACGGCACGATTGTCGTCGCTCATTCCTTCCTACGCGGAAGCAACCGGGGGATTTCTACGAAATATTGGACCGGATTGAGGTGGGCGCCCCTAGGCGAGGATATACCCGTCCAATCACTTCATGGCCTCGGCGGCGGCGACGGCGGAGCGCCGCTTGTCGCGTTCAATAACGGTGCCGGTTTCGAGGTTAGCAGATGGAATGGCTCGGTTTGGTCGGCCGCCACTCAACCCTGTGAAGTGCGCGGCCGCGACGCGAATTTCGGTCGGCCGTCGCTGACGATCGGGCGTTCGAAGTTACTGGTGGGCCCGCTGGCCCCTGGCATCGGACGGCAGTTGGGCTTGGCCCCAGGCATCGGGCGGCCGTCGGTCACGCGGGCGCTAAGTCAGCCGATCGTCGTTTGCGGCATCGGCAGCCCAAACGGGGCAAGGTCGCTGTTCGCTCGAGCGCTCGTTCCCAGCTTCGGCTGGACCCAGCTCGGGACCGGGTCGATCAACGACTGGATTCCGCCAGCGGACGACAGAGACCTGTTCGTCGTTGCGCGTGCGGATGGGCGCGGGCGACTATGGGTTGGCTGGACTGTGAAGGCGGAAGGCGGGCCCCGGGTCATGGTCTCGACGCTCGTTCCGCTGGACGGGGCCAGCCCCTAGCCTGCCAAGCCAGGCCGTGAGAAACCGCAAGCCGCTCCAGTTTCGGGTTGCGGAGTGGCCGGCTACCGCCGATCCACCGGCACGTAATCCCGCTGCACCGGCCCCGTATAGAGCTGCCTCGGGCGGCCGATCTTCTGCTCGGGGTCGGAGATCATCTCGTTCCACTGGGCGACCCAGCCGACGGTCCGCGCCAGGGCGAACAGGGCGGTGAACATCGAGGTCGGGAAGCCGATCGCCGAGAGCACCACCCCCGAGTAGAAATCGACGTTTGGGTAGAGCTTCTTCTCGATGAAATAATCGTCGCTGAGCGCGATCTGCTCGAGCTCGCGGGCGACGTCGAAGACGGCGTCGGTGACTCCCAGCTCCTTGAGCACCTCCTGAGCCGTCGCCTGCATCACCTTCGCGCGCGGATCGTAATTCTTGTAGACCCGGTGGCCGAAGCCCATCAGCCGGAACGGATCGTCCTTGTCCTTGGCCCGGGCGATGAACTCCGGGATCCGCCGCGGATGGCCGATCTCGTGGA
>DATHBY010000058.1:0-1637 GCA_035295885.1 Allosphingosinicella sp. | reverse complement strand
TGCGAGGAGCCCTTCGACGCCGCCTGCGGCGGCGCTCAGGATAAACTGCCGCTTCGCGGCAGCGACGCGGCAACCCAGTTCGGCGTTCCGCAGGCGCGCCGCAGCTGATTGCTTCGCTTCGCTCGCAATGACGAAGGAACCGGGGAGTCCGTCGCAAACCGTGAACGCCCTGCCGAAACGCCCCGTTTTCAAGCTGGCGGAAAGCCTCGCTCCCGTATGATGATTCTCATGAGGGCATAAGGGTTTAGGAGGGGCCAGTGACGCTATCGCGCCGCCAGATTATCGACGGATCAAGCCGTTTCGCGCGGGGCGCCGCCCTCGCCGGCATCGCCGCCATCGGCCTGGCCACCGCCGCGCTCGACGGAGCCGAGGCTCAGCCGGGCGCAAGCGACGCTCCGGCGGCCTCCTTCCCGAGCCTCGTCCGCGGCTATGCCGCCCCGACGCTCGAGGTGCCGGCGGCGACGGCCCAGGAAGCGGCCGCGCGCCGGATCCTCGAAGCCCAGGTCAAGGCCCTCGGCCAGTCGTTCAGCGGCGACATCGGAATTGCAGTCAAGGACGTGCAGAGCGGCTGGACGACCAGCTATGACGGCAACACCTTCTTCCCGCAGCAGAGCGTCAGCAAATTCTGGGTGGCCCTGGCCGCCCTCGACAAGGTCGACCGCGGCCAGCTGAGCCTGTCGACCCCGGTCACTCTGACCAAGGCCGACATGACCCTCTTCCATCAGCCGATCGCGGCCCAGATCGGTGCCAACGGCTATACGAGCACCATCGAGAGCCTGATGACCCGGGCCCTTCAGCAGAGCGACAACACCTGCAACGACGCGGTGCTGTGGCGCGCCGGCGGACCGGAGGCGGTTCGCGCCTTCCTTCGCGGCAAGGGCCTCGGCGGAATCCGCTTCGGGCCGGGCGAGCGGCTGCTTCAGAGCGAGATCGCGGGAATGGAGTGGAGGCAGTCCTATGCCTATGGCGGCGGCTTCTACGCGGCGCGCAACGCGGTTCCGGCGACCGTCCGCCGGGCGGCGTTCGAGCGCTACATCAAGGACCCGATGGACGGCGCCACTCCGCTGGGCATCGTCGACGCTCTGGCTCGGCTGAAGCGCGGCGAGCTGCTCTCGCCGGGCTCGACCCAGAAGCTGCTGTCGATCATGTCCAACACCAGGACCGGCCCGCAGCGCCTCAAGGGCGGCCTCGCCCCGGGATGGCGCCTCGCCCACAAGACCGGCACCGGGCAGGTGCTCGGCGGAGTCCAGGCGGGCTATAACGATATCGGCCTCGTCACCGGCCCCGACGGCCGCTCCTATGCCGTCGCGGTGATGATACGCCGCACCTCGGCGCCGCTCCCCCACCGGATGGCGGCGATGCAGAACACGGTGCGGGCGGTGATCAGCTTCGACCAGAATGTGAGCAGCTACGGCATGGCGAGGTACGGGATCTCGTCGGACCAGGGCAGCCGGTAGGTTCAGCTCCTCCCCGTTCCGGGGAGGAACTCCCTAGACTTTGTCCTATTGTGATGGAAGCGAGGCATTCGTCATGCCGGACTTGATCCGGCATCCACCTTCTTCCTCCACCGGGATTGAGAAAAAGGTGGACCCCGGATCAAGTCCGGGGTGACGATTCTGCTTCGGCAGGACAAAGTC
>DATHBY010000057.1:0-1610 GCA_035295885.1 Allosphingosinicella sp. | reverse complement strand
AAGATTGCGGCCGAGGGCCCCATTTCGGCGAGGATCCGCGAGCCGAGGAAGGTCCAGCCGAACTGGACGACCACCCCGGTCAGCGACGCGGCGAAGGCGAGCCGCGCCCAGAGCCGGCGAAGCAGAAGTCCGATCGCGCCGAGCAGCCCGGCCCAGACGGCGATCGCATAGGCGCCGACCGCCCAGGCCGGCATAGCCCTCCACACCTCCTGCTGGACCTCCGGAAGCCTGGCCATCTCCGCCGCATCCATTCCGACCTGGCTCACATACATGAAGCAGCCGAAGCCGTTCCAGAGCAAAGCTGCTAGCGCCACCGCCCAATACCAGCCCGGCACCCGGCCCGTGTCGTAATGAGTCGCCATTCCTGCCTCCCCCTTCGTTGCGCGGCGGAAACTGCCGCGCGAAAAGGGAGATGGCAAGGTTGGTCGTCATGACAGCGCAGGCTGGCATCCCAGGGGGGGCGAAAGATGCGGGGCGTCTTTCACCCGCCGGCCCAGCCTTCGCCGGGGCGGCCGGTCAGCGGTCGCCGCGGTCGCCCTGGCCGGACTTCACCTTGGTCTTGGCATGCTGCCGGCGGTCGGCGGCGAGGCTCGCGCCGACGTCGACGACGTCCTTGAACTGGCCCTTCTCGTCGCGGCGGACGAAGCGCTTGTCGTTGCCCGTGTCGATCAGCTCGCGTTTGCTGCCGGCCATGGAAAACCTCCTGAGGTTGTTACGTCAGGAGGAGAATCCCCGGGAGTCGCCGTGGTTCCTTGACCGGGGCGCAGATCGGCCTCAGGCCGCTTCGGCTTCGAACTCGTCGCTCATCACCGGGCCCGAATCCTGGCCCTTGGCGGAGACGTCGCGGTCGACCAGCTCGATGATGGCGATCGGGGCGGCGTCGGAGGCGCGGATGCCGGCCTTGATGACCCGGGTGTAGCCGCCTTCGCGGGCAGAGTAGCGCGGAGCCAGCACGTCGAACAGCTTCTGGAGCTGCCTGTCGTCGAGCAGCCGGGCGTGGGCGAGGCGGCGGTTCGAGAGGCCGCCTTTCTTGGCCAGCGTGATCAGCTTCTCGACATAGGGGCGAAGCTCCTTCGCCTTGGCGAGCGTGGTGGTGATCTGCTCGTGCTTGATCAGCGCGGCGGCCATGTTGCGGAAGAGGGCGGCGCGGTGGCTGGAGGTACGCTGCAGCTTGCGGCCGGCATTGCGGTGACGCATGTCTTCATCCTTCGTTCGTCCGGTGCCCGTTCGAGGTAGCGCCGGCCAGGCGGTCGTGATGGGGGACCGCCCAAACCCAAATGCGAAGGCGGAGCCCATGGCCCCGCCTGCGGGCCGCTCTCAAGCGCAAAAGGCGCTGGAAGTCAAGGCGGCGGGGTGGCGGCGGAGCCATTCGGGCTTACGCTAGTTAACGATAACGGCGCCTTCGGGACATGGAGAGCAGGATGCGAATCATCTTGTTGCTGGCGACGGCAGTGGGGGCCGCAGGGATCGGCGGAGCGGCCCTGGCCCAGTCTGGAGCCGGCTTTGCCCGCCAGGGGGCGGGCTCGCACGGGACGGCGCCCCCAATGGCCCGGCATGACGGCCTGCGCGGAGACCGGTATTTCCGCCCCTGCCTGAGCGAGGGTTTCGAC
>DATHBY010000056.1:0-11101 GCA_035295885.1 Allosphingosinicella sp. | reverse complement strand
GCGACGCTCTCCTCCGCCGGCGTGCCTTTCGCCGCCCGAGCCAGCGCCCAGAGGAACACGGAGCGGGTGCCCGAGCGGCAGAAAGCGAGCACGGGGCCCTGCTCCAGACTTTGTCCTGCTGAAGCAGAATCGTCACCCCGGACTTGATCCGGGGTCCACCTTTTTCTCGATCCCGGTGGAGGAACAAGGTGGATGCCGGATCAAGTCCGGCATGACCAATGCCTCGCTTCCATCACAATAGGACAAACTCTAATCGAGGGGTCGAGACCCCTCGGCCAGCAGGCGCTCCGCTTTCGCGAGGTCGTCCTCGTCGACCATCAGCCGGACCGGCACCGTGAAGCCGGTGCCCTGCAGGCTCATGCCCATGTCGAAGATGAAGCTGTCGATGCCCTCTTGCGTCAACAGGGACTGCGCCGCTCCGGCGGCGAGACTGTCGTAGAATTTCGCCGCCTCGACCAGCGCCACTACCAGGGCACCACGTCGCCCGCCTCGATCTCGGCGGCACGCGGCGGCCGGCCGAGGATCGGGTTGCGGTGGGGGAAGCGGCCGAAGCGGGCGATGACGTCGTGATGCTTCTTCGCGAAGCCGAGCTGGTAGTCGTCGCCGAGCGCGGTGAAGAGGGCGACCGAGCGCTTCTGGTCGTCCAGATCCTCGCTGTGCTGGAAGGGCATGTAGAGGAAGCCGCGCTCGGCCGGGCTCATCGCCTCGTCCAGGCCGCGCTCGACCGCGCCTTCGGCCACTGCGAGCGCGAGCGGATCGGTCGAGAACTGGTCGGCATGGCCGCGCAGCATGTTGCGCGGGAACTGGTCGAACAGGATGACCGCCGCGACCGAGTCGCGGGCGCTGCCCAAGAAGGCCTCGGGCACATTCTCCCGCTCTTTTTCCCACAGGTCCAGGAAGCGGTCGCGGATCCAGGCGTCCAGCTCGGGATCCGCCTTCCACCATTGCTCCTGGCTGAGACCGAACCAGAAGCCGAGAACCTCCTCCCGCCAGGCCATCAGGCGGATGTCCTCACCTGACCCGGCCTCAACCGGCGGTGCCGCCGACGGTCAGGCCGTCGATCAGCAGGGTGGGCTGGCCGACCCCGGCCGGCACTGACTGGCCCGCCTTGCCGCAGACCCCGACTCCCTCGTCCAGCGCCATGTCGTTGCCGATTCCGGCGACCCTGGTCAGGACCGTCGGCCCGTCGCCGATCAGGGTCGCGCCCTTGATCGGGGCGCCGAGCTTCCCCTTCTCGATCCGGTAGGCCTCGGTGCAGGAGAAGACGAACTTGCCGCTGGTGATGTCGACCTGGCCGCCGCCGAAGCTCCTGGCGTAGATGCCGTCGCCGGCCCGGGCGAGGATCTCGGCCGGATCCTCATTGCCGCCGAGCATGAAGGTGTTGGTCATCCGCGGCATCGGCGCGTGGGCGAAGCTCTGGCGGCGGCCGTTGCCGGTCGGCTCGGCGCCCGTCAGCCGGGCGTTCAGGCGGTCGTGGATATAGCCCTTGAGGATCCCGTCCTCGATCAGCGTGGTGCACTGGGTGGGGGTGCCCTCGTCGTCGATCGACAGCGAGCCGCGGCGGTCGGCGATCGAGCCGTCATCGACGACGGTCACTCCCGGAGCCGCCACCCGCTCGCCGATCCGGCCGGAGAATGCGGAGGTGCCCTTGCGGTTGAAATCGCCTTCGAGGCCGTGGCCGATCGCCTCGTGGAGAAGCACCCCCGGCCAGCCGGGGCCCAGAACGACGGTCATCTCGCCGGCCGGAGCGGCGACGGATTCGAGGTTCACCAGCGCCTGGGCGAGGGCGATGTCGATCCCCCGGTTCCACACCGCCGGGTCGAACAGGCGGTCGTAGAGATAGCGGCCGCCGAGCCCGTGATAGCCGCTCTCGCGCCGGCCGTTCTGCTCGACGACGATCTGGACGTTGAGCCGGACCTGCGGTCTGACGTCGTGGGCGACGAAGCCGTCCGGCCGGACGATCTCGATCACCGACCAGCTGCCGGTCAGCGCCACCGCCACCTGGGCGATCCTGGGATCGCGCGCGCGCGCCGCCGCCTCGATCTCCTGGCAGAGCGCGACTTTTTTGGCGAAGGGAACGAGGCTGAGCGGATCGGAGTCGGTGTAGAGTGTTGCATTGGTCCGGCGCGGCGGTCCGGGCCGGGCGCCCTTCGCCGGGTCGAGCACCGCCATCGTCTCCGCGGCCCGGCGGATGGCGGCCTCCGAAAGCTCGTTGGCATGGGCGAAGGCGGTGGTCTCGCCCGAAACTCCGCGAAGGCCGAAACCGGCCTGGGTGTCGAAATCGGCGGTCTTCAGGCGCCCGTCGTCAAAGCCGAACGATTCCGAGACGGTATATTGAAGATAGAGCTCGCCGTCGTCGCACGCCTTGAGCGCATCGGCGGTGAGCCGGAGCGCGGAGTCGGGAGTGAGGGCGTCGCTGCGATAGAGGAAGCGGCGGGGATCGGTGTAGGTCATTGGGAGGATATAGGGATGGTGGCCCCTCCCGTCATCCCGGCTGAAGCCGGGACCCCAGGCCGAGGGAGGCTCCGCGGGTCTCCGCGAGACCCTGGCCTTCGCCGCGATGGCGGTCGCACCGTCACAGCTTCCCGAACGCGACGCTGCGCCAGCCCCAGCCCGCCTTGTGAGCCGCCTTGATCAGCGGCTCGTGGATCTCGCTCGTGTCGAAGCGATAGTCGTAGATCTTGCCGAAGGAGCCATCCTCGCGGAACGCCCAGACGGTCTCGAAACCCTTTTCCCACTTGCGGCCGCGGAAGGACGAGCCCTTGAGCGAAAGCGTCGGCTCGCCCGCCCGCCACTCTACTTCCCATTCCTGGTCGACGGCCCGGACCTCGCCCTTGTCCCCGTCGAACTTCATCAGCACCGAGAACACCCGCTTGATGCCGGCCTTGGCGAAGATCTCGTACCATTGGGCGTCTACGATCTTCCATTCCGCGACCAGGTCGACGTCCTCGTCCTTGCCGCTCCGGACCCTGAACGGAGCCGTCTTGCGGTTGACGGCCATCAGCGCCGCCCTGAGCTTCGCCTCGGACTGGCGCCTCACCCCGGACGGCGCGGGCTTGTTGCCGGTCAGCCAGTCGAACAATCCCATGTGCGGTCTCCTCGTCGAGCCGCCGTCATGCCAGCAAAGGCTGGCATCCCAGCGGGTGATACGCACGGTGACTTTCACCCCCGGGCCCCAGCCTCCGCTGGGGCGACGAGAGATTACTCAGGCTTCGGCAGCTTCCTGTCCGCCCGGCATTGCTTGAGCGGCCTGGGCTGGGCGTCGGCGATCCGGGTCACCCGCCCGTCGCCGTCGGCCGTGATCGTCATGCAGGCGCAGCCATAGCCGTAATGGCCGTTGGTCTCGACCCAACCGGCCGTGCTCATGTCGGGCATATCGTCCGTTCCCGGGGCCTGGTCCGCGCCCTGGGTGGCCAGGATCCACTGGCCCTCGGCGTCGGTAAGCCACCAGTTCCCCGGAGTGGGATTGGAGAGCCAGCCGCACCGGCGCCGGCCGGCGGCCGCCGGCGCGACGGCCGCGACAGGCTCTGAAGCAGCGGCGGCCGGCTCCGCCGGGGCGGCCTCGGGAGCCGTGCTTGCCGCCGTCCCGGAAGGAGCCTCCTGCCCATTGGCGTCGGCCGAAGGCGCGGCGCCGGGAGAGCAGGCCGAGGCCAGCAGAATGGCGGCGAGCGCGGCTGGAAGCCGGCCGGTCATCCTAGCGGAACACGCAGGTGGCGCCGCCCCACAAGTGGGTGACCTTGGCGTCCGCCGCTTTCGAAGCGAGGACTCCGCTGAGGCCGCCGGCCCTGAACTCGGTGCCGAGCGTGCTTTCCTCGACCTCCATGCCGGCCAGCTGGGCAACATCGGCGCGGCTCGAGCCGATGCCGATTCCGCTTTTGGTCTTCAGCTTCCCCCTGTTGTCCCACCCGGCGAAGCGTCCGCTCTCGAACCAGAGGATGATGTCATCCTTCCAGGTCGCGAATTCCATGCCGCCGCCCGGGCATTCGTCATTCTCGCCGAGCTCGCCGGGGGGGCGGCCGAGCGCCCTGGTCACCGCTTCGATGGTCGCGGCCTTGGGGGTGTCGAACGACACGATCCGTGGCGGCGAGGCATCGGGAATCCCCAGGCCCGCGCCCTCGAGCACCAGCGGCGAGCGGGCCGCGGGCGCCGGCTCGGGAGCCGGGGCGCCGGCATTGTCGGCGACGTTCGCTGCGGAAATGTTGTTGGATGCGCCGCTCTGGCTTGGCTCCGGCGAGCAGGCCGAAAGCCCGAGGAGGAGCAGGCCCGCAACGCCGGAGCCGATGATCATGTTGTGCAAGAGCTGATCCCCTGTCTTCAGTCGCATGGTTGAACCCTGTCGGGCCGGATGGCAACGCCTCCGAACCTCTACCCCGCCGCCCCGCCTTCATCCGCCGCGCCGCCCTTGAGGACGAACCTCTTGTCGCAATAGCCGCAGTCGACGAAGCCCTTCTCGTCGATCTGAAGATAGACCCGCGGATGGCCGAGCGCCGGATGGGTCTCGCTCGCCCCGTCGCAGGCGACGCGGGGGATGGCGACGTAGCTGATCTCCGGAGTGAAGCGGTCCGTCTGCATGGCGGCGGCTGTAGCAAGGGGGTGGAGGCGGGGCAATCGGCGCAAACTCGTGGCCGAGGCAAGGCCGGGAGGATCTTTGCGCTGAAACAATTGAAACCAATTTCAACTTGGCGCGCCATTTCGCTGTGACAACGCACCGCCAGATGGGGGTCACCAGCCGGGGAGGCTGGGGGTCAGGCAGGAGACGGTTTGTGTACATGTACCGGAGGCGAGGCTTCGCCTTATCCTGCCTGGCGCCATCCTCCCCGGCTGCGCCGCCGGCGCCTTCAGCGGGATTCCGACGGCGATAGACCCGGGCACCGCCCAGGCGTCCGGAGCCGGCCTGCCGGCCCCGGAAAGCTCAACCCACCAACGCAAATAGAAATTCCGCCCGGTCGTAGCCGGCGCGGTCAGGGAGTAGAATGAAATGAAGACCTATCTGTACGCTTTGGCCTCCGTGGCCGTCCTCGCCGCCGCAGCCGCCCCGGCCTCGGCGGAAGGTTTGCGCGCCGAAATCCATGGCGGCTGGGACCATGCCCGCGGCGACGGAGACGGCGAGAACGGCATCGTCTACGGCATCGGCGCCGGCTACGATTTCGACATCGGCAAGAAGATGGAGCTGGGAGTCGACCTCAGCGCCGACCTGAGCTCGCTCGAGGAGTGCCGGGCCGGAGTCGTGCTCCCCGGCGACCGCGCCTGCCTCGACGCCGGCCGCGACCTCGCCGCCGCCGTCCGCCTCGGCTACAAGGTTTCCGACCGCGGCACGCTCTACGCTCTGGCCGGCTACACCAACGCCCGCTTCCGCTTCGACTACACGACCCCGGCGGGCGTGACGACTCGCGACGGCCGCAACCTCGATGGACTCCGCCTCGGCGTCGGCTACCAGCACGGCTTCGGCGAGAAGGTCTACGGCAAGGTCGAGTATCGCTACTCCAACTATGAGAGCGACGTGACCCGCCACCAGGTTCTGCTCGGCGTCGGAGTCAAGTTCTAGGTCTCCCCGCCCCTTGGGAGACTCGGCCCCGGCGGTTCATCCCCCCGCCGGGGCCTTTTTCTATCCTCCCCATCGAAGATGGGAGGATTAGCTAGAGTTTGTCCTGTTGTGATGGAAGCGAGGCATTCGTCATGCCGGACTTGATCCGGCATCCACTTTCTTCCTCCACCGGGATTGAGAAAAAGATGGACCCCGGATCAAGTCCGGGGTGACGATTCTGCTTCGGCAGGACAAAGCCTAGTCCCTGCCCCCGCCGCCGCTGTTCTGGCTTCCGGTGCGGCTGCCTTCGTTGCGGTTGGCGCGCTGCTTCTTGTCGCCGCCGAGATCGTCCTTGCCGCCCTTGTTGAAGTCGCCCTTCTTCTTGTTGTCGGTCATGATGCTCTCCTTCGGCAGGAGAACGGCCGGCTCAGGCCGCGGTTTCGCGAGTCAATATTTCCTCGGCGACGCGGTGCGTGCGCTCGTTGTCGACGTCGATTGCGAGCCGGCCGTCCTTCGCGACCAGCGCGCGGATCTCTACTCCGAAGCGGCGCGAGAAGTGGCGGAACATGCCTTCGAGAGTGATCAGGCGGGAGACGTAGAGGAAGAGGCTGAACAGGCCGAGCGCCCGCACCGCGTCGCGCTTGCGCTTGGCGAACTGGCCGCCGTAGCGGAAGCTCTCGATCGCGTGGAAGGCGCGGGCGCTGGTCAGCCAGAACAGGTTGCAGTTGGAATAGGCGCCGCGGCGGAAGGCATAGAAGCGGCGCTGGCCGTCCGGGTGGGCGGCGAGGATGTCCCGCTTCTCCGCCATCATGACGACGCCGTCGATGCCGGGGGCGGAGCCTGCCTCGGCGATGGCCCGGAAGCCTTCCACGCTCATCAGCACGTTGTCGGCGGTGGTGAGGATGAGGGGGAAGCCTGTGGTCCGGCTCGCCTCGACGACGCTGTCGACGATGTGATGCTCCGCCCCGACGGCGGTCAGGCGACCTTCCGCCGTCAGGCGAGCGACCGTCGGTTCGGCGGCGATGATCGCGAAATCCTCGACCGAGACGAACAAGGGCGAGTCCGGAAAGGCCTCGGCGGCGGTGCGCAAGACCCTTCCGACCATCGCCTCGCCGGCAACGGGGACCAGCGCCTTGTGGCTGACCCCGGTCGCGGCGGCGAGCGGATCGAGCGTCGCCGAGCGGCGTCCGGCGAGGACGAGGATTCGAGGGATGGTCATGAAAAGGCGGGAACCTCAGGCGGCGTGGGAGCCGATCGCCTTCTGGCGGCGGCGCTGGACGGAGCTACCCAGCCCAATCGCTTCCCGGTACTTGGCGACGGTGCGGCGCGCAATGTCGAAGCCCTTGGCGCGCAGAAGCTCGACGAGCTGGTCGTCGGTCAGGATGGCGTGCGCGTCCTCGGCGGCGATCAGGGCCTTGATGTGGCTCTTGACCGCCTCGGCCGAGACGGCGTCGCCGCCGTCGTTCGACTGGATGCCGCTGGTGAAGAAATATTTGAGCTCGTAGAGGCCGCGGTCGCAGGCGAGATATTTGTTCGAGGTGACCCGGCTCACCGTCGATTCGTGCATCCCGATCGCCTCGGCCACCTGCCTCAGGGTGAGCGGTTTCAATTGCGCGACTCCGTGCCGGAAGAAGCCGTCCTGCTGCTTGACGATCTCGCTGCAGACCTTGACGATCGTCCGCGCGCGCTGGTCGAGCGCCTTCATCAGCCAGTTGGCGCTGGCCAGGCATTCGCTCAGCCAGGCCTTGGAGCGGCGGTCGGCGCCCCCGGTCAGCTCGGCATAGTAACGGCGGTTGACGAGCAGGCGCGGAAGAGTCGCGGAGTTGAGCTCGATCGCCCAGCCCAGGCCGCGGCGGGCGACGAACACGTCCGGCACGGCCGCCTCGACCCGCTCGCTCCCGGCGAATCGGCAGCCGGGCTTGGGATCGTAGGCGCGAAGCTCGCGCACCATGTCCGCCATGTCCTCGTCGTCGACTCCGCAGATCCGCTTCAGCGCGGAGAAATTGCCCTTGGCGAGATAGTCGAGATTGTCGATCAGCCGGGCCATGGCCGGATCGTAGCGGTCCGCCTCCTTCGCCTGGATGGCAAGGCATTCGGCGAGGCTTCGGGCAGCGACTCCGGCCGGGTCGAAGGTCTGGACGATCGCGAGGACCCGCTCGACCTCCGCCAGCGCGACTCCGAGCCGGTTCGCCAGCTCCAGGGTCGAGGCCAGCAGATAGCCGGTCTCGTCTACCTGCTCGATGATCTGGCCGGCGATGAGGAGGTCGGCGCCTGAGAGGCGCTCGCCGGCCTGGGCGAGGAGGTGGGCATGGAGCGACACGCTCTCGGCGGCGAAACTGTCGAAATCCGGGCCCTCGCCGTCCCAGCCGCCGCCCGACAGCGCTTCCATGCCGAGGCCGCCGCCAAGGGCTCGGTCCGCTTCGCTGTCCTGGTGGAAATTCTCGTCGTTGACGTCGAGGTCGAGCGGAGCGTCGCCCTCGCCGAAGGCGTCCGCCGCGGGCGGCTCTTCCGGAGCCTCTGCCGCCGGCGCCTCGGCGGCCGGCCCTTCCTCGCCGCCTCCCGGCTCGAGCAGCGGATTGCGCTCGATCTCCTCGGCGATGAAGCTCTCGACCTCGAGGTTGGACAAGGCCAGCAGCCGGATCGCCTGCTGGAGCTGCGGGGTCATCACCAGCGACTGGCTCTGCCGGAGGTCGAGGCGGGGACCGATCGACATGGCTACACTACAGCTCGAAGCTCTCGCCGAGATAGAGGCGGCGCACGTCGGGATCGGCGACCAGCTCTTCGGGGCTTCCCGCGAACAGCACCTGGCCGTCGTAGATGATGCAGGCGCGGTCGACGATGTCGAGCGTCTCGCGAACGTTGTGATCGGTGATGAGGACTCCGATGTCGCGCTTCTTGAGCTCGATCACGAGGTCGCGAATGTCGGAGATGGAGATCGGGTCGATCCCGGCGAAGGGCTCGTCGAGAAGCATGATCGAGGGATGCGCCGCGAGCGCCCGGGCGATCTCGCAGCGCCGTCGCTCGCCGCCCGACAGGGCCATTGCGGGAGCGTCGCGCAAATGGGCGATGTGGAACTCGCCGAGCAGTTGCTCGAGCCGCTCGCGGCGAACCGCCTTGTCCCGCTCGGACACTTCGAGCACGGCCATGATGTTCTGCGCGACGGTGAGTCCGCGGAAGATCGACGTCTCCTGCGGCAGGTAGCCGAGGCCGAGGACTGCGCGGCGGTACATGGGCAGGCCGGTAATGTCCTGGCCGTCGAGCAGGATCCGGCCGCTGTCGGGCTTCACCAGGCCCATGACCGAGTAGAAGCAGGTCGTCTTGCCGGCGCCGTTGGGGCCGAGCAGCCCGACCACCTCGCCGCGGTCGACATGGAGCGATACGTCCTTGAGCACCCGCTTGCGGTCGTAGGATTTGGCGAGGCTGACCACGCACAGGCCGCGCGCCAGCTCGGCGAACACCTCGGCCTCGCGGGCGCGGGGAAGGGCGGCGGCTTCGTTCATCTCGGCCGCAGGCTTAGGGCATGCCGTTTAATGGGTAAACTGGCAGGGTTCGTGCATGGCTCAAAAAAGCCGCGCCTGTTGCTCAGCCGCCCTTCTTCTGCGGCACGGTGAAGGTGCCGGTGACCCGGCCGCCCTGGCTGGTGGTGCCGGGCGGGCCGCCGCCGTCCATCACCGCCCGGCCGCTTTCGAGATCGATGGTGAGGCGCCCGCCATTCACCTTCGCGTCCTTCTGGACGAGGCTGACATTGCCGATCAGAGTGATGATCTTACGGTCGAGATCGTAGATGGCAACGTTGCCGCGCGCCGTCTCGGAAGGGCTTCGAACGGTGACCCCACCGGTGGCGTCGATCCGGCGAAGCTCGATTCCGCCGCCGCCCGAATAGGCGACGGTGAGCCGGGCGGCGGTGAGGGTGAGCTGGGCCTGGCGGACGACGACGTTGCCCGAGAAGATGGCCCGGTCGGCGCGGTCCTGGACCTCGATCCGGTCGGCGGCGACGTCCACCGGGGCATTGCTGTTATGCCCCTTGAGCGCCGACACCTGGGCGGAGGCGGGGCCGAAGCCGAGGGCCGCGAGCAGCAAAAGGGGGACGAAACGCTTCATTCCGCTCATCTGAGCCCGCCCTGCTCGATATGCAAGCGGGGGCGCCCGGTCAGGACCACGCGCCGCTCCGGCAGGTCGACGGTCATCCCGCCCGCGGTGAAGCGGCCAAGCCGCATCCGGCCTTCGACTCCGCCGCCGCTGACGGCGCTCTGCCTGTTGAGGTCGAGGACCACGTCGCGGGTTTCGAGCCGGTAGCCGTCGGCTGCGGTGAACAGGATCGGGCCGAGCACATCGACCTTCTGGGTGTCCATATTGTACCGCGCCTTGTCGGCGGTGATGGTGGCCGGGCCTTCCTTGAGCTGGATTCGCGCGGCCATGCCGCCGATGTCGATCACCGGGTCGCTCGATTTGGCCTGCACCGCCTGGGCCGCCTGGATGGTGAAGGCGCGCCCCTGATTGTCGAGGCCGCGATATTCGGCCGACTGGGTCTTCAGCCGCTCACGGGCGACGTCGACCTTGTTCTTGTCGAGCAGGAAGCTGATCTCCTTCTCCTTGGAGAGCGGGGAGAGGAGCAGATAGGCAAGGAGCAGCCCGACCCCGGCCGGCAGAACCACCTTGAGGAAGCGCATCAGCCAGTCGTGCAGGCCTCCCGGCGCGGCCCAGCGGCGCTTGGTCCGTCGGCGGTCCTCAGCGAGCTCAGACATGCGCGAAGATGTCGACCTCGGCCCAGCCCGCGAGATCGAGAAGTGCGCGGTGCGGCAGGAAGTCGAAGCAGGCCTGGGCAAGCGGCATCCGGCCTTCGCGGACCAGCCGCTCGTCGAGCTTCTCCTTCATCTGGTGGAGGTAGCGCACATCCGAGGCGGCATAGTCCTTCTGGGCGTCCGACAGATCGGGAGCGCCCCAGTCGGACGTCTGCTGCTGCTTCGAGATGTCGATCTGGAGCAGCTCCTTGATCAGCTCCTTGAGGCCGTGGCGGTCGGTATAGGTCCGGATCAGTCGCGAGGCGGTCTTGGTGCAATAGACGGGCTGCGCCATCACTCCGAGATAGGCCTGCATGATGGCAAGGTCGAAGCGGGCGAAATGGTAGAGCTTGAGCCGAGCAGGATCGGCGAGCACGGCTTTGAGGTTGGGAGCGGAATAGCCGCTGCCGGGGCTGAAGCGGACGAGATGCTCGTCGCCGCCGCCGTCGGATATCTGGACCAGGCACAAGCGGTCGCGGCCCGGCAGGAGGCCCATTGCCTCTGTGTCGACGGCAACGGGGCCCGGCGCGAGCACGCCCTCGGGCAGGTCCTCTTCGTGGAAATAGACGCTCATTCGCTTCGCATAGGACGAAGCGCCTTAACGCTCAATTGGCCTTACGTTCAGGAACCCCTCTCCCGCTTTTTGCTGGAGAGGGGTTGCGGCGCTGCGGCGGACTTGATCGCGGGCGCCGGTCCCGTAAAGGGGCGCAGCCATCTGAAAGTCCTCCGCCAATGCCTTCCGGTCTTGCCGCACTGCTCGACGACGTCGCCGCCATCGCCAAGCTGGCCGCCGCCT
>DATHBY010000055.1:0-2862 GCA_035295885.1 Allosphingosinicella sp. | reverse complement strand
CACGAATCGTCTATCTGCCGCTCTACGCCGCGGGCGTGCCGGTGGTCCGGACGATCGCCTTCCTGGCGGGCGTCGTCGGAATTCTCCTCGTCCTTCGGCCGGCGCTCGCGGCCGGCTTCGGCTGACCCGGCCCGGCTACAGCCGGAACGGATTCTCGCCCTTGTCTCGGGGCGGGGCCGGCACGTCGCGTATTTCGGCGATGATTCCGTCGCCGCAGCGGATCGCGACCCCGCCGTACCGCTTCAGTCCCGGGAAGACGCCGCGGACGTCATGAGTGACCGGAGCGGCGCCGGCCACGGCCGAGCCTTCGGTGCGGACCATGACCTGCTGGACCGGCTCGTCGAGCTTCGAGACCGGGCCCGGGTCGAGGCTGGCGGAATAGCCGCCCGCGGTGGTGACCTTGCCGGTGACGACCAGCTTGCGCCGCAGATAGGGCACTGGGCTGGCGGTGGGGTCGAATTCGACATGGGCCTTCCAGTCCGACGATCCCAGCACGTGGCAGGCCGAGTAGATGGTCTCGGGGACCGGGCCGTCGATCGTGCAGGCCGCCGGAAGGAGGAGGGGAAGGGCCAGGGCGGCCCGAAGCCAGCTCAAAGCACGCCCCCGCCGAGGATCAGCCGGACGATTCCGACGACGATCACGAACAGGTTGAGGTTGCGGCCGCTGGTGCGCCTCGAGGCGAGGCCCAGGGCGAGGCCGACGAGCGCCACCGGCACGACCAGCCAGTTCATCCATCCCAGCAGCGGGATGAATGCCGGGACGGCGAACAGCAGTGCGATCGCACCGATCAGGAGGGAGAGGATATTCAGCATTCGGACGTGCCTTAGCCGGTCGCCGTCCCGGGAGCTAGACCGCTGCCTCCGCGGCGGCGGCGGCTCGGGCCGCCCGCCCGGCTCGAAAACCCTCGCCAACGAAAATCGCCAGCGCCACCCAGATCGCCGCGAAGCAGACGATGTGGGCGGTCGTGAGCGGCTCGCCGAACACGAGCACCGCGAGCAGGAACTGGAGCGAGGGAGCGACATATTGGAGGAAGCCCAGGGTCGAATAAGGAAGCCTCTTCGCCGCCGCGGTGAACAGGAGCAGCGGGATGGCGGTGAGGGCGCCGCCAAGGATGAGCAGCAGATCGGTCGTTCGGCTGTCGAGGAAGGCGCCGGTCCCGCCCTGGGTCAGCCACATCACCCAGCCGAAGGCGAGCGGCGCCAGGAACAGGGTCTCGATCCACAGCCCCTCCAGCGAGTCGACCGGCGCCACCTTCCTCAGGAAGCCGTAGACGGCGAAGCTGGCGGCGAGGGTCAGGCTGATCCAGATCGCCCCGCCCGCGCCGAAGGCGAGGATGGCGACTCCGGCGGCGGCCAGGACCACGGCGGCCTTCTGCATCGCGCTGAGCTTCTCCTTGAGCAGGAAGACTCCGAGCAGCACGTTGACGAGCGGGTTCAGATAGTAGCCAAGGCTCCCCTCGAGCACATGCCCGCTGACCACCGCATAGATGTAGACCAGCCAGTTGATTCCGATCAGAACGGCCGTGAGCAGCAAGGTGAGTGCGACCCGCCGGTTGGCCAGAGCGGCCAGGATCGTCGGCCAGCGCTTCCACAAGGTCGCCAGCGCGCCGAGGAAGATGAGCGACCACAAGATCCGGTGGGCGACGATCTCCGTCGAGGCGACGTGGACCAGCGCCTTGAAGTAGAGCGGCAGAACACCCCACAGGGCATAGGCGCCCAGCCCCATGAGCAGGCCGGATCGGGTGCGGGCGGCGTCGGTCACCGCGGCTCGGGTAGCGGAGGCCGGGGGCCTCGACAAGCATTTGGCGGGCGCCGCCGGACGGGCTAGGATCGGGCAAATTCCAAGGGAGAGAGAATGAACCGTCCGAGCCTTTGCACCGCCTTCGCCACCGCCGCCTTGCTTTGCGCCTGCGACCCGAAGGCCGATCGCGACGAAGCCGGCAATGAAGCGGCTAACACCCACGTCTCGGCGGAGGGCAAGGCGGAGGAAGGCAAGATCTCGCTCAAGATGCCCGGGGTCGAGATGACCATCAGCCTCCCCAAAGGCGTGGCGGAGGAGGCTCGGGCGGAGCGCGACAGCAAGCTCATCTACCCGGGTGCGACCCTGCGCGGAATGGCGATCGCAGCCGGCCCGGGAAGCGACAAGAGCGGCGACAGCGAGGTCGAGATCCGCTTCTCGTCTCCCGATCCCGCCGATAAGGTCGCGGCCTGGTACCGGGACCCTGCCCGAGCCGACGGCTTCCGCCTCGAACGTGCGGCCAGGGACGGCGATTCGTGGGTCGTCTCGGGCGTTCAGAAGCGCGACGAGCACCATTTCAAGCTGCGCCTGAGCCCGCGTGAGGGCGGCGGCACCGACGGACGCCTCGCGGTCCGCCACCGCGACTGAGGGGAGTGCGATGGCCGCGCTCGCCGAGCCGGAGGACGTGCGGCTGCACCTCGTCGCCGCGGCCAAGGTCGGGACGTCCTTGAGCTACGGCGAGCTGCTGGAGCAGCTCGGCTATTCCTTCTCGCGGCCGAAGATGCGCTCGCTTTGCAAGATCCTTGGCATCGTCGACGAGATGGCGGCGCTTCGGGGGGAGCCGGAGTTGGCGGTGCTGGTCGTTCGCCAGAGCGACGGTCTTCCCGGCCAGGGCTGGTGGATCGCCGGCGGTGCCCGCTCTCGCGGTTACCAGGGCCCTTGGGAGGGGCCCGAAGCCCGGCGCTTCATAGACCGGGTCCAGGCGGCAAGCTTCGCCTTCTGGCAGTCCCGAAGCGGGACAGGCGGCGAGAACCCCCCGGGTTAACCATCTCTCGTCACCCATTTTGCGCGCGGATGCGCCATAGAGCGGCTTCAAGGAGTCCCTTCGATGACCGATCGCGCCTT
>DATHBY010000054.1:0-1578 GCA_035295885.1 Allosphingosinicella sp. | reverse complement strand
GTGGTGGTGGTGATGCGCCATGGGCGCAAGGTAAGGCTTTTGCGGGGCCGGAACAAGGGAGAGACCCTGTCGCCCCAGCGAAGGCTGGGCCCCGGCGGGTGAACACCGCCGGCGCCTTTCGCCCCCTCCGGTCCCAGCCTTCGCTGGAACGACGACGGATCAGATCACCGCGCGGCGGTTGAGATCGTGGCCGAGGGCGAGGATGGCGACGCCCAGCATCGTGTAGAACGTGCCCATGCCGTCGCCGTGGAGGCCGAGCGAGCCCGCCATCACCCCGAGGCCGAGGCCGCCGACGGCCGAGGGCATCATGAAGCCGTGATCGAAGATGCCGCGGCCGAGCGCGAGCATCCCGAGCGCGATCGCGAAGGTCAGGCCGACTTCGTGGACGATCGGATCGAGCAGAAGCCCGCCGGCGGAGGCGAGCATGGCGACGAAGATCGCGCTCGCCAGGCAATGGACGAGGCACAGCCCGGACAGCGCGATCGCTATCCGGTCCATCGATCCGTTTGCTCCCACCTTCGCGAACATGGACTCGCTGCTCTCCTGACCGCCCTTCTATAATCTCGCGGCCGTAAAGATACAACATAACATTCGCAAAAAAGTTGCATTGGCTTTCAACGGTTCGGCGACCATATCGCGCGCCATGGCCAGTCCCGCCGCCGCCGCCGCCCGACCGATGCCTCGGGCCATCGCCCTGTGGCTGCTCGCGGTCGCGGTGCTCGTCTTCGCGATGGTGGTCGTGGGCGGAATCACCCGCCTGACCGAATCGGGCCTGTCGATCGTGCGCTGGGAACCCGTTTCCGGAGCGATCCCGCCGATCGGGGAAGAGGCCTGGGCGGCCGAGTTCGCGGCCTACAGGCAGAGCCCGCAATATCAGCTCGTCAACAGCGGCATGAGCCTCGAGGACTTCAAGGACATCTATTTCTGGGAATATGTCCACCGGCTGCTCGGCCGGATCATCGGGCTGGCCTTCGCTCTTCCGCTCCTGTGGTTCATGTGGAAGCGCGCGGTCCCTGCCGGCTATGGCTGGAAGCTGGCCGCGCTCCTCGCGCTCGGCGCGCTTCAGGGTGCGATCGGCTGGTGGATGGTGGCGTCCGGGCTGGTCGACCGGCCCGACGTCAGCCACATCCGGCTCGCCGTCCACCTGCTCCTGGCGCTCGCCATCTTCGGGGCCCTGCTGTGGTTCGCGCTGGACCTGATCAATCTCGCCCGCGACCGGGAGGCGCGACCGGCGCGGATGCCGACGGCGGCGATCTGGATGCTGTCCCTGCTCTTCCTGCAATTCCTGTTCGGCGCCTATGTGGCCGGGCTCGACGCCGGCTTCGCCTATTCGAGCTGGCCGAAGATGGGAGACGAGTGGTTCCCCGCCGACGCGCCGATGCTCGAACCTTTCGCCAGGAACTTCGCGGACAATCCGATCATCGTCCAGTTCGTCCACCGCTGGCTCGCCTTCGCGGTCGCGGCAGCCGCCTTCGTCGTCGCTCGCAGCGCCTGGATCGGAGGGCACTGGCAGGCGGCGGGCGCGCTCGTCGGCGCGGTGGCTCTTCAGATACTGCTTGGCATCTTCACCCTGCTCTC
>DATHBY010000053.1:0-1804 GCA_035295885.1 Allosphingosinicella sp. | reverse complement strand
AGCGGTCGACTGGTTGTGGAAGGAATGGGCCAACGTCCTGCGGGTCCGCAACACCGGAGTCCCGGTGGTCGGGTTCACCTGGTACTCGCTGACCGACCAAGTGGACTGGGACACTGCACTTCGCGAGACGAACGGCAACGTCAACCCGCTCGGCCTCTACGATCTCGACCGCAACATCAGGGCCGTCGGCACCGCATACAAGAAACTGATCTCCGACTGGCGGGACGTGCTCCCGGCCTCCAGCCACTGCCTCGTCGTCCCGATCGTCGCGCCTTCGCACGCGGACAGGGCCTATGCGCGCGAGCAGCAGGAGGAGGCGGCGCGCCGGATCAAGGACTTCGTCACCGAAGGCGCGAACCCGGAGACGGCGCCATGAAGATCGCCCGGATCGAGACTTTCTTCGTGCCGCCGCGCTGGCTGTTCGTCCGGGTCGAGGCGGACGAGGGCGCAGTGGGCTGGGGCGAGGCGAGCCTGGAAGGCCATGCCGAAGCCGTGGACGGAGCGTTCGAGGCGCTTCGCGACCGCTTCATCGGCCACGATCCCTACCGGATCGAGGACATCTGGCAGGTCGCCCATCGCGGCGGCTTCTACCGCGGCGGACCGGTGCTGATGTCGGCGCTCGCAGGTCTCGAGCAGGCGCTCTGGGACCTCAAGGGCAAGGCCCTGGGCCTTCCCGCCTGGGAGATGCTGGGCGGCCGGGTCCGCGACCGGATCCGCGCCTATGCCTGGATCGGCGGCGACCGCCCGAACGAGATCGGCGAGGCCGCCGAAGCCCGGCGCGGCCAGGGCTTCTCCGCCGTGAAGATGAACGCCACCGCCGAGCTCGACTGGATCGGTACTCCCAAGCTGTTCGACGAGGTGGTGGCTAGGGTCGAGGCGGCGCAGGGCGCGGGGATGGATGTCGGGCTCGATTTCCACGGCCGGGTCCACAAGCCGATGGCCAAGCAGCTCGCCAAGGCGCTCGAGCCGCTCGGCCTGCTCTTCATCGAGGAGCCTTTGCTCTCGGAGAACCCCGAAGGCCTCGCCCAGATCGCCGCCCTCGTCTCGACTCCGATCGCGCTCGGCGAGCGGCTCTACAGCCGATGGGACTTCAAGCCCTTCTTCGAATCAGGCGCGGTCGACATCATCCAGCCCGACCTCAGCCATGCCGGCGGAATCCTCGAATGCCGCAAGATCGCGGCGATGGCCGAGGCCTATGACGTTGCTGTGGCGCCGCACTGCCCGCTTGGGCCGCTGGCGCTCGCCTCCTGCCTTCAGCTCGCCGCGACCGCGCCCAATGTCGCGATCCAGGAAATGTCGCTCGGAATCCACTACAATGTCGGCGGCGACCTTCTCACCTACGTCACCGACGCCGCGCCGCTGACCCCGGTAGAGGGCTATCTCCCGATCCCCGCCGGCCCCGGCCTTGGAATCGAGATCGACGAAGCCGCCGTGCGCCAGGCGCACAAGGACCGCCACCGCTGGCGCAACCCGATCTGGCGCCACAAGGACGGCAGCTTCGCGGAGTGGTAGGCCGGCCTGCATTGAGCCGCTTCAGCGTCACGGCTTCTTCCCCTGCTCCGCCGCTTCGCCGTTGAGGTGGGCGAGGATGTCTTCCCAGACGCTGTCGGTGGCCGCCATTGCCGCGTGAACGGTCTTCGGGATCACCTTGCGCGGCGAAGGGCCGGGGGGCAGATGCTCGACCCGCGACATCGGATCGAGCTCCCCAAAATAAAAGCGATCCTGGGGGCCGAGCGGCGCCGTCGCGACCAGTGTGTCCAGCTCCCGTGCGAAGCGCGCCCGTCCTTCCGGTCCGCCGAAATAG
>DATHBY010000052.1:0-1693 GCA_035295885.1 Allosphingosinicella sp. | reverse complement strand
CTCAAATTCTTCCCCGCGACCGCCGCTGGCGGACTCCCGGCGCTGAAGGGGCTCGGCGCCGTCTTCGGTGGAGTCCGCTTCTGTCCCACGGGCGGAATCACGCTCGCCAGCGCGCCGGAATGGCTGGCGCTCCCGGCCGTCGCCTGCGTCGGCGGAAGTTGGCTGGTTCCGACCGGCGAGGCTGTCGACCCGGCCGCGATCACCGCCCGCGCGCGTGAGGCGGCAGTGCTTCGGCCCGGAGCCTGAAAGCTGCGGCGCGGAGGCGATTTCCGGTCCGCACGCCTTGCCGATGACACCGGTTTCCACTACCTTCCGAAAAAGAGAGTCCGAGAGGCCTGAAGTGAATTTCCACAATGACGCGGCGGCGATCGCCGACCGTTTCCTCTCCGCTCGCCGCTCCGCGACCGGCCTGGCCGAATATCCCGGCCCCTTCCCCGCCACGCTCGAGGACGCTTATGCGGTGCAGGACCAGGCTATCGCCGCCTGGGCGCGTCCGGTGCTCGGCTGGAAGGTCGGCCGGGTGAAGGCACCGCTTTCGGAGCAGTTCGGCACCGACCGCCTCGCCGGGCCGATCTTCGCCTGCCGAACCGCCGATGCCGGCGGCCGGGGGCCCGCGATGCCGGTCTTCGCCGAGGGCTTCGCCGCCGGCGAGGCCGAGTTCCTGCTCCGCATCGGCCGCTCGCCGCCTTCCGGCAAGCGCGGATTCACGCTGGAGGAGGCGGCGGACCTGATCGAGGCCGTCCATGTCGGGATCGAGATCGCCAGCTCCCCGCTCGGCGCGATCAACGATATCGGGCCCATCGCCGTGGTCTCCGATTTCGGCAACAATAACGGCATGGTCGTCGGCGCGGCGATCCCGGACTGGCGCTCGAGCGGCTTCGAGGAATGGGAGGTCACCACCGTCATCGACGGAGAAGTGGCGGGCACCGGCCGCGCCTCCGCGTTCCCCGACGGGGCGATCGGATCGGCGCGCTTCCTGTTCGAGCTGACGGCCCGGCGCGGGGTCGAGCTTCAGGCGGGCCAGTGGATCTCATCGGGCGCGGTCACCGGAGTCCACGACGCCCGGCCGGGCCAGCGGGTCGAGGCCCGCTTCGGCAAAGGCTTCACCGTCGAGTGCATGCTCGAGGCCGCACGACCCGAGTGATCGCTCACCCGCTGCGCTAAGAAGCGGACCCGGTCAGTGCGCCCATTCCTCCGTCAGCCGCTCCGCCCGGCTGCCGTCCCATTTGACCTCGAGCTTGCGCTTCCGCGCGTCGTAAAGCTCGTAGATGACGAGGCCGTCGGTCTGGCGGCTCTCGATCACCCGCCCGGCGGCGAAGCTCCCGGCCGCCTTGCGCACGGGTTCCGGAGCCGCGGTGAGCGGGATGTCGCGCTGGGTCTCGACGACTCGCCAGCGTCCGCCCTCCTCCATGATGTCGGACTCGACTTCGGAGCCGTCTTCGAGCTTGCCGCCGAGGTCGAAATAGCGGCGGCCGTCGCGAGTTTCCGCCTCGGCCTCGACGGGGGTGAACCCCGGCTGCGCCGCCCTCGCCGCCGCCATGACCTCCTAGACTTTGTCCTGCCGAAGCAGAATCGTCACCCCGGACTTGATCCGGGGTCCACCTTTTTCCCAATCCCGGTGGAAGAAGAAGGTGGATGCCGGATCAAGTCCGGCATGACCAATGCCTCGCTTCCATCACAACAGGACAAACTC
>DATHBY010000051.1:0-3921 GCA_035295885.1 Allosphingosinicella sp. | reverse complement strand
GGCGAGCGAAGCGAGACTTTTGCTGAATCCGAGGTTCGGCCGCCTTTGGCGGCCCCACCCTCAGCCCCTCCCTTGCAGGCAGGGGGAGTCTTTCGGCGACGCGAAAAAAAAGGGCCGGTCCCGAAGGACCGACCCTGAAAGTTTTTAGGAGAGGATGCCTGAAAGGCACGCTCGTTCTCGGTCCGCCGCGGTCGTTGTGCAAGTGCGAACAAGTATGCTACACATGCAATTGTTGCATCTTGCTTTGCTGGGTTTCGCGTGCTTTATTACGCCCTCGGCGCTAGGTGCAGCGCACAAGAGGAGAGGCTTTGCGATGCGCAGACTGCCCCCGCTCACTGCTATCGAGGCGTTCGTCCAGGTCGCCCGGCTGGGCTCGGTCAAGGCCGCCGCCGAGGCGCTTTCGCTGTCTTCGCCCGCGCTCTCGCGGCGGATCCAGGCGCTCGAGCGGTTCGTCGGCCATCCCCTGTTCGAGCGGCGCCACCAGGCAGTGCACCTCAACCCGGACGGCGAGCGGCTGATGGCCGAAATCGGCCCCTCGATCGACGCCCTCGCTCTGGCGATGGAGCGGGCGACCGGCACTGTCGAGGTGATGCGCCTCAGGCTGGCCGTGCCCTCGCTCTTCGCCTCGCAGCGGCTGATGCCGAAGCTTCCGGGCCTCAGAGCGCTCCACCCGGATCTCCACATCGATATCGACACCGGCGCCAACCGCCTCGCCCGCCTCGACGAGGGGCTCGACGCGGCGATCGCCATCACCACCGAGATCGATCCTTCGCTCTACTCGCGGCGGATCGACAATAATTGCGTCATCGCCATCGGCTCGCGCGCTCTGCAGGAGTCGATCCGAGAGCCTTCCGAGCTCGCCGGAGCGACCATCTTCCTCCACCGCGACATGCCGGATTCCTTCGATTACTGGCGCGACGCGATCGGGCTGCCGGACCTGCAGCCCGCCGCGATCGACCATTTCGATTCCGGCCAGCTCATCCTCGACGCGGCCGCCCAGGGCCTGGGAGTGGCGATCATGCTCGAAAGCCACCTCTACGGCTCCGGAGACGAGCGCCTGGTCCGACTGTTCGACCATAAGGTCGAGAGCCCCTACAGCTACTGGTTCGCCTGTCGCCGCTCGGCCCTGAAGCGGCGGCCGGTGCGGATCTTCCACGACTGGTTGTTCGACCGGCTCCTGAAGGAGGAAGAGGTAAGGGAGGCGGCTTAGTCTGGGCCGGTTCGCTTCGGGATGACTTGCCGTCATTGCGAGCAAAGCGAAGCAATCCAGTACAGCTGCCGAGGCCCGCTGGATTGCTTCGTCGCTTCGCTCCTCGCAATGACGGAGCTATGGAAACTACGTTCTAGCCCTTCAAAGCCGCCACCGCCTTGCGCAGAACCTTGCGCGGCAGGATCCGGCCCGCCTGCGACGTCATCTTGTTCATCACCCCGGGAACGACGATCGCCTTGTTGCGGGCGAGGCCGGCGAGGCCCGCTGCGCAAACGGCGGCGGGGTCCGTCGCCATCCTGGCCAGCCGGCCGTTCGGGCTCCCGGCGACCTCGAAGAATTCGGTCGCCGTGGGTCCGGGGCAGAGCGCCGAGACGTGGACTCCGCGCCTCTTAACCTCCTCGTGAAGCGCCTCGCTGAGCGACAGGACATAGGCCTTGGTCGCGTAATAGACGGCGCTGTAGGGGCCCGCCTGGAAAGCGGCGGTCGAAGCCACATTGAGGATGAAGCCTCGCCGGCGCTCCAGCATCGGCGGGAGCGCGAGGCGGCAGAGCTCGGTCAAAGAGCGCACGTTGAGATCGACCATCTCGAGCAGCCGTTCGGGCGGCGCCTCGACGAAGGCGCTCGCCGCTCCGAAGCCCGCATTGTTGATCAGCGTCTCGACCTCCAGGCCCATGCCCGCGACGTCCTCGATCAGCTTCGCGGGCGCGCCGGGTCGGGCGAGGTCCGCCGGGATCACATGGGCCGAGCCGAGCTCCGCCGCGAGGGCCTCCAGCCGCTCCCTTCGTCGGGCGACGAGCACCAGCTCGTCCCCGCGGGCCCGGCACTGGCGGGCGAAGTGGAGTCCGAGCCCCGCCGAGGCGCCGGTGACGAGCGTGACCCGGCGCGCCACGGGGTCAGGACCTCAGCGAGGCCTTGACGATCCTGCCCGGCTCGCGCGGCGGCTCCCCCTTGGGAAGCGCGTCGACATGCTCCATGCCTTCGGTCACCTGGCCCCAGACCGTGTACTGCTTGTCGAGGAAGCGGGCGTCTTCGAAGCAGATGAAGAACTGGCTGTTGGCGCTGTTGGGATTCTGAGAGCGGGCCATCGAGGCGGTGCCGCGCACGTGCGGCTCGCGGCTGAATTCGGCCTTGAGGTCCGGCTTGTTCGAGCCGCCCATGCCGCTTCCGGTCGGGTCGCCGCCCTGGGCCATGAAACCGGGGATGACCCGGTGGAAGACGACCCCGTCGTAGAAACCCTCCTCGACCAGCTCCCTGATCCTGGCGACGTGCCCGGGCGCGAGATCGGGCCGGAGCTTGATGACGACGTCGCCGCCGCTGCTGAGGTTGAGGACCAGGGTGTTGAGCTCGTCGGCCATGATATTCTCCGTGATATCGTCATCCCGGCGAACGCCGGGATCCATGAACCTGGTCGTCGCCGAGCTGGCGACCACCTAATCGCCTCGACGATCCGATCCGTGTTCATGGATCCCGGCTTTCGCCGGGATGACGGGTTAAGCTCGCGATACGCCCGGCGGTTCCCCGACGCCACCCCGCTCGACACTCCCATCGCCCCGTCCTAGGAAGCGCTCGGCGACACCATAGCGGCGAAAGAGGGCGGATGAGCGAGAGCGAAATCGATCTGTCCGGCGCTCCGCCCGGTCTGCTGCCCCAGGGCCGCCTCGACGAGGACGACCGGCTGAAGCCGGAATATGTCAGCGAGGTGATGGACCGGGTGGAGGCGGGCGACTCCGACGGCGCCCGGGCGTTGGTCGAGCCGCTCCACCCCGCCGATCTCGCCGACCTGTTCGAGCTGGTCGACAGCGACGACCGCCGCGCTCTGGCCGCCGCCATCGCCGACCTGCTCGACGGCGACGTGCTCGCCGAGATGAACGAGCATGTCCGCGAGGAGCTGATCGACGCGCTCGATCCGCGCCAGGTCGCGAACCTCGCCGGCGAGATGGAGACGGACGACGCCGTCGCCATGATCGAGGATCTCGAGGAGGACGAGCAGCGCGCCGTGCTCCGCGAGCTCGACCCCGACGACCGCGCGGCCATCGAGGAAGCGCTCACCTACCCGGAGGAATCCGCCGGCCGGCTGATGCAGCGCGAGCTGATCGCGGTGCCGGAGCATTGGACGGTCGGCCAGGTCATCGACTATCTGCGCGCCGGCGAGGACCTCACCACCGATTTCTGGGAAGTGTTCGTCGTCGACGAGCGCCACCATCCGGTCGGCACCTGCATGCTGAGCTGGATCCTGCGCACCCACCGCAACGTCGCCGTCGCCGACGTCATGAAGCGCGAGCAGACCCTGATCCCGGTCGACATGGACCAGGAGGAGGTGGCGCTTCGCTTCCAGAAATACGCGCTCATTTCGGCTGCCGTCATCGACCAGTCGGGACGGCTGGTGGGAATGATCACCGTCGACGACATCGTCCACATCATTCAGGAGGAAGCGTCCGAGGACGTCCTGCTCCTCTCGGGCGCGGGCGAAGGCGACATCAACCAGCCTTTGCTGGAAAGCTTTTCGAGCCGGGTCCGCTGGCTGATCGCCAATCTCGGCACCGCGCTCGTTGCAGCCACCATCATCGGCCTGTTCGAGGGGACGATCTCGAAGATGCTGGCACTGGCCGCACTGATGCCGATCGTCGCCGGGGTGGGCGGCAACGCCGGGACGCAGACCCTGGCGGTGACGGTGCGCGCTCTCGCCACCAACCAGCTCACCCAGTCGAACA
>DATHBY010000050.1:0-6846 GCA_035295885.1 Allosphingosinicella sp. | reverse complement strand
ATGCCGGCGAGCTGGTCCTCGACGCCGAAGCGCTGGAACAGCGGAACCGGGTCCGAATAGCTTTTCACGCGCCGCACGTGGCTCGGCATCAGCAGCTTCATGAACGATCGGGCGAGCCGGTAGCCGTCCTCCCCCTCGACGATCACCTCGTCGATGTCGCGATTGTAGATGTCTCGGATGGCGCGCTTGATGAGATCGCTGTCGCCGTAGATGAGCGCCGGCGCGGAGCTTTTCAGGGTCCGTTCGCGGATCTCGTCCCAGAGGCGGGCGAGATAGTCGAAATCGCGCTTGATCTCGGTCTTGGTGCGGCTGAGGCCGGCGGTCCGGACGATGCAGCTCATGCTGTTCGGCAGCGAGAGGTCCGACATGATCTGCTTGAGGCGCTTCCTGTCGGCGCCGTTCGAGATCTTGCGGCTGATGCCGCCGCCGTGGCTGGTGTTGGGCATCAGCACGCAATAGCGGCCGGCCAGGGAGAGGTAGGTGGTCAGCGCGGCGCCCTTGTTGCCGCGCTCTTCCTTGACGACCTGCACGAGAAGCACCTGGCGGCGCCGGATGACGTCCTGGATCTTGTAGCGGCGGCGCAGATTCTGGCGCTTGCGGCGAAGCTCGTCGGCCGCATTCTCCTCGGGCGCGCTCTCCGCGGACTCCGGCTGGGCCGGGACATCCTCGTCGGACGCCTCGATCTCCTCGCCCTCGTCGTCATACCCTTGCTCGGCTTCCTCGCGGTCCCCGTCCCGGCCCCGGTCCCGGTCCCGGCCACGGCCGCGATCGTTATCGCCCTCGTCCTCCTGGTCGTCGCGGTTCTCGTAGCGCGCGTCCTCCGCGGCGCGCAGCCGCTCCTCCTCGGCGGCATGCTCGGCTTCCTCGCGGAGCAGGGCCTCGCGGTCCTCGCGCGGGATCTGGTAATAATCGGGATGGATTTCCGAGAAAGCGAGGAAGCCGTGCCGGTTGCCGCCATAGTCGACGAACGCCGCCTGAAGCGACGGTTCGACCCTCGTGACCTTGGCTAGATAGATATTCCCCTTGAGCTGCTTGTGCTCGGCGGATTCGAAATCAAATTCCTCGATCCGGTTTCCCTTGACCACGGCCACCCGAGTTTCCTCCTGGTGGCGCGCGTCGATCAACATGCGCATCGTCATTAACATCACTCCACGCGCGCTGTGCCGTCCTTGCGGCGGCGCCGAGCGCGCGCTCGAATATGGACGAAGGCGCGGCCTGGCCGGCGCGCGCCTTCAATGTCCGGGTTGAAAAGAAAAAAGTCGCCTCTGCTGCGAGCGGCAGGCCGGCCGAAATGCCCGGCCGCAAAGCCCCGGCCGCAATGCCCTGCTCCGAACGGGAGGGCAGCGAGTGCGGGGAAATATGCCTCATGCAGCGTCAACCTTGGTGGCCGGCAGGAAAGCCGGCGCATAATTCGGCCCGGGACGCGAAGGAAATGTCGCTCCTTCAGCAAGGTGCCGAGCTTCGTTGCTAGCATCTGGCTCGGTCAGCGGCAACCGCTAACCGGGGTTGGCCTCCCCGGTCATTGGGCCGCCGCCGCGGCTTCGGCGACGGCGCGCTTGTCCGCCTCCTGGCGCGCCCGAATCGTGTCGCCGCGCCTCGCACGGGCCGCCATCGCATCCCAGGCGGCGGCGGCGCGCAGGCAGCGGTCGCGGACGTTGTCGAGGGTCGCGGCTTCGGCGTCGGCGCGCGCCTCGGCGGCGCGGGCCAGATAGAATTCGAGCTGGCTGGACATGGCGCGCCTTCTGTTCGGATTCGCCGCGCGAGTCCAGAGGGCGGCAAGCCGGTGAGTCCCGATCGTGGATCGAAACCGGCGCGACGCAGGTCACGAGCGTCCGGCATGCCGCGCCTCCAAAATGAGGCCCGGCCTAACGGCAGCCGGGGCCGGCGCCTCTCCATGCGGGGCGGCCCGGCCTCGGCGGGGGCGGGCGGTTGCCCGGGTGGGCCGAGCGCCGTCCCCGCCTCCAAAGGAATCTAGTCCTTGAGGGCGGCGGAGACCCTGCCGCCATTCTTCTCCAGCTCGGCCATGACCTGCTTGTGGAGCCAGATGTTCATCTCGGCGCTGCCGTCCCTGGCTCCGGCATAGCCGAGCTCGGTCGCCAGCTCCTTGCGGTTGGCGAGGCTCGGATCGAGATCGAGCAGCTTCATGAGGTCGACGATCGACGACTGGTAGTTGAGCTTCTCGCCCTTCCTGGAGGCGGCTTCGGCGAGGATCGCGTCGACATCGACGTCGACCGGCTGGGCGGGCGCCGCCGACGCGGGCTGCATCTGGGGCATTGCGGGGTTTTGCGGCTGCTGGGCCTGGGGCTGCGCCGCCTTGGCCTTGCCGAAAATGGCGTCGCGGATCTTGCCGAAGATACTCATTCTTACTCTCCTCTGGGGTGGCCGCGCAGGAGCGCTGCCGAAGGAAGAATGAGCGCGCGGCGGCAAGGTTGCGCCGGGGCCCAGGCGAGGCGACGAAGCGATTCCGACGCCGGGTGAAGCGGGCGCTTATTCTTCGCGTATGGCGGGCCGGCTGCGTTCGACGAGCCACTCGATCTGCTGAGGCGACAGGGCCTCGGCCGTGGCCACGTTCACCAGGTGGCGCAAGGTATCCGGATTGACGGGTGGCGGCGGAGGAGGCGGAGGCGGCGCGGGTGGATACATGGCCCGCCACCGCGCGAGCTCATCGGGCGTGGCGTTCTGCGGCGCAGGCGGCGGCGGCGATGGCGGTACCGGCTCCGGAGGGTATGACTGCATCTGAAGCGGCGGCAGGCCCGCCGCCATGCGGTTGTTCTGTACCGTCTGCCAAGTCCACCGCGGCCCCCCATAATAGACCGCCAGATACATGGCATTCGCCTTCAGCGGCGGGACCCCGGCCGCCAGCATCGCCTCGTGGAAGAGCCTGTGCACCTCCTCCCAGAGATGGATGCGCCGGTCGCACTCGTAATCGTGAACCACCGAGCCGCTGACATATTGGCCCTGCCACGGCTTGCCGACGACCGGCCAGAACATGGAGGGGATGGAAGCGCCATCGACGATCCAGTCCTTCGGGACGCGCCACCGCCGATTGCACCTGTCGACGTAGGTGAAGCGCGCCCTCAGCCTGCGCAGTCGGCCGTCGGCGGAGAGGTTGCGGACCAGCAACGGCTCTGGAAACCGGCCGGCGGGAGAACATTTCGCCAGCAGCCGGCCCGGAGTGATCGCTGCGGCCGAAGCTCCCGCGATGAGAAACGACCTGCGGTCCATGGTTTGCCCCCCAAACCCAGAGAGCTCGATCTTGACGAACGCCTTTTTCGTTGTCCAGCCGAGAATGGAGGCCGTTTCGGTGAAGAGGGGCCGGCGCGGACGAAAAAGGGGCGCCGCCGAAGCGACGCCCCTCCTTTGGAGACGAGCTGAGGCTTACGCGCTCTGCAGGTTGACCGCGCTGGTCTTGCCGCGCTGGTCCTGCTCGAGATCGTAGCTGACCCGCTGATCCTTCTCGAGGGTCGTCATTCCGGCGCGCTCGACGGCAGAGATGTGGACGAAGGCGTCGTTGCCGCTGCCCTCGGGCTGGATGAAGCCGTAGCCCTTGTCGAGGTTGAAGAATTTTACGGTGCCGGTCGGCATGGTGTTTTCCTTTGGTAACAAGAGTGCCGGCGGCGCCGAAATGGGCGGCACCGGGCTTTAGCAGCGTAGAGAGAAGGAAATACCAACCGAAGAAGGAAATGTCCGTCGCATGCGACTTTAGCCCGGACCTTATGCACGATTTCGGGCCGAGGTGCAAATTAGGAGCCGGCAGGGGCGCTGTTCTCAAGCCGAACCGCTCTGGATTTCGCCGGGGGGCGAAGAATGCGCGGCGCACGCACGCCTGTCCGCCGCGCCGCCTGCCGTCACCGGCCCAGCTGGCCGCGCACCGCGCCCGGCCTGAAGGGAGCGTTGTGGACGTTGACGTAGAAGGCCGAAGGATTGCGGACGATCTCCTGCGCCAGAGCGCGATCGACGGCGGCGCAGCCCTCGCTGCTGCCGTCGGCCGGCGCCTCGAGCGGCACCACCACCGGGCCGGCGTCGGTCGGCGGAGCGCGGTGGATGTGGGCGGCGGTGGCGGGTTCGATGTCGGCGACGGTCAAAGTGTAGCAGATCCGTCCCTGGCCAGGATTGATCCTGAAGGTGGCGGTGCCGGTGCCGTCGGGGTCGCCGGGCCCCGGCCGCTCGGCCGCTCCGGTCATCTGGACGGTGATCGGTCGCCCGCCCTCCCCGGCGGAGGCGGCGGAGGTGGGCAGGAGCACCGCTACGGCGGCGAGGGCGATCAGGATCGAGCGCTTCATGGCGAGTTCCTCCTTGAGCGCGCGCGCCGGACGCAGCTCGAAGAGGCGCGGTCGGGCGCGCTGCACAGGGAAAACGGGCGGGGGCCGGGCGGGGTTCCGGGCGGCTCAGGCGGAAGGTCATGGTTCCGAGGCGGATGAGGGGGATGCGCCGCCGCCCGAACTTTGCCATGTTCGGGGGTCAACCGCCCGGAAGGAACCTCCATGTCCAGCCTGCTTCGTTTCCTCGCGCTCGCAGCGCCCGCTCTGGCCGCGGTGCCGGCGGCGGCGGCGCTCCCTCCCCAATATCAGCGCATGGCCGAGCTGAGGGCGGTGCTCGACGACGGCAAGGTCGCCGAGGCCTTCGGCTCCGCCCCGATCGATCGGATCGAATATGTCCGCTCCGACCTCTACCGGGTGAGCGCCGGCCGCTGCCGGCTCGACGTGGCGATCGTCGACCGGCCCACTCCGGGCGGGATCGCCGGCCCGAGGCGGTTCGGGGTGAAGGCGGGCCGGAAGGTCTGCGGGCGGTAGGGAAGATCGGCCATGCCGCCTTACCTCCTCGCGCTGGCCGTCGTCGCCGTCCTCGTCCTGCTGCTCGCGCTCAGGCTGCGCGGCCCGGGCGGCGGCCGGTAGTATGGGATCGACCCGTCGTCCGGGTCCGGCGGCTTCGCCCGGCCGCCGGACTCGACGGCTTGCCGTCCGGGTCCGGACGAGCTGGACGACATGGACGAGCCGGAATCCTCCTGTCCGGTTCCGGGCGAAGTGGACGAAGTGGACGCAGCAGCGGGGTCTTCCGCCGGTCCGGTGCCGGGCGAAGTGGACGACATGGACGGGCAAGAGGGGTCCTCGAAGCCGGCATCCGTTCGGGCTGAGCCTGTCGGAGGCTCATCTTTGCTTTCCTCGGCGCAAGAGGAACGGACTTCGACAGGCTCAGCCCGAACGGAAGTGGGAAGCTCGGGGCAAGCGGCCGCACCTTCGTTTGCCAGCCGATTGGAAGGCTCCTCGCCCGGCAGCCGGCTGCCCCATTCCGCCTCGGCCTCGCGGAGCCGGTCGAGCGCTCCGTCGACATCGGCGGGCGGGGCGATTCCGCGGTGGCGGAGCCAGCCTTCGATCTCGGAGAGCGGCGCGTATTTGAGGGGCAGGCGGGCGCGAAGCAGCTTCATCAGCAGGTTGTTGTCATATTTCCAGCGGGTGCCGACCCTCTGGCCCTGGTGGTAGACGATCTCCTCCTGGCCGTTGACGGCCCGGTCGAAGGCGGTGTCCTCGAGCACGATGTCGGTGACCCTGGCGGCCTCGTCCCAGCCGGAGCGGAAGGCGGCGCCGTCGGGGCTGTTGTAGAGATTGTAGGCGGTGGTCGGCGAGATCCCCACTCTTCGGGCAGCCTCCCGGCCGGAGGCGCCGCCGCGGACATATTCGAGGAACTGCTCCTGGCGTTCCGGACTGAAGCCGTCCTTGCGGTAGCGGCGCGGGGGCGGGGCGGGGACCTGCATGTCGTAGAGCTCGGCCTTGGAGCAATAATAATAAGCCGCGAAGCTTCCGTCCTCCTGGCGGGGGAGGAGGTGCATCGGGCCGTGGTCGGGATGGGTCGGCGGGATTTCGCGGCCGTCCCTGTAGAAGAGGCCGGAGCCGGTGGCGGGCGGGTCGTCGGGCGACCGGTCATTCTCGTTTTGTTCCATAGCCTGCCTATGACAGGAAATTTCCTACAATGCATCCGGGATTTGCTCCGTTTCGGTGGCAATGCGGAGGCGTCCGGCGGCGGGGCGAAGCGGAGGATTTTGGTTCACGCGAAGGCGCGAAGGACGCGAAGGGAGCGTGCCGGCAACCCCCGCGAATCGCTTCCCGAGTCCGGACAGAGCGACCCTGAGGCCGGCAATGCCGCGGGCTCGAGGTGGGATCCTTCGCACCCTTCGCGCCTTCGCGTGAACCCGATTCGACCTTCCGGCGCAGGGGGATTTGGTGCCAGGCACCAAGGAACGATCCTGGCGCGGCCCATCGGGCGCCTGATTTCACCCAAAGCACCAAAGACCCGAAGGGGCCGTGTGCGGGGAAGGTGCCTGCGAATGGTCCGTAGCCGTTGGAGCGGCTTCGGCTCCTTTGGTGCTTTGGGTGAACCAGCTCACGGCGTGGGGATTTGGTGCCAGGGGATTTCGTGCCAGGCACCAAGGAACGGCCGGGAGGATTTGGTGCCAGGCACCAAGGAAGGATCCTGGCGCTGCCCATGGGGCGGTGAGCCTGATTTCACCCAAAGCACCAAAGACCCGAAGGGGCCGTGCCTGGCGTAGCGGCCTTCGGATCGCGGCCTGCGTTCGGCCTCGCTCAGCCTCCTTGGTGCCGTGGGTGAGACAATTCAGGCTTCGGCGGCGGCCCTTCGACCGCCGGCAAGGCAGGCGCCCAGGATGAACTGAGGCGGTGGGCGTCGCGGCGGAGGATTTCGAGGCAGTCCTCGCTGCCGGTGAGCTCCCAGGCTAGGTGCTGGACGATGACGTCGATCCTTCGACTTCGCTCAGGACAGGACCTGGCAGTGGGGGCAGGGAGGGCGAGGAGGGCGGTGAGGGCGTCCTGGCTTGGCGGGGCGGATAGGCTG
>DATHBY010000049.1:0-3658 GCA_035295885.1 Allosphingosinicella sp. | reverse complement strand
GCCCTGGAGGGCCTCGAGGATGCCCTGCTGGACATTCAGGACCATCTGGGCGTTCGGATTGTCGTGGATGAGGCCGATCAGGAAATTGGTCCGCAGCGCCAGCGCACGCGCCTGCGGGTTGGGCACGTAGCCGAGCTCCCGGATCACCTCCAGGACGCGCTTCCTCGTCTCGTCGTTGAGCAGAGGCGAGCGGTTGATGACTCGGCTTACCGTCTTCTTCGACACGCCCGAAAGGCGGGCGACGTCGTTGATCGTCGGCTTCCCCGTCTGGCGCCGTCCGTTTCCGGTTTCCTCATCCGCCCTGCTGCTCAATGCGTTTCTCCCGGCTGCGACGATAGCGAACCGACACGCGGGGCAATAGTGGTGTCGAGTCTTGCCCAACGCGCAGCGGCGGTCTACATGACACCGGTTACCATATGACACAAGCCGAGCTTCTCGACCGCGCCCAGGGGACGCGCAGCCTGCTGCTTCTCCACCGGCGCGACGACGTCGCCGTGGCTTTGCGCGACCTCGAGCCGGGCGAGCGGCTCGCCGCGGGCACATTCGAGGTGGACGTGCGCCAGCCGGTCCCGAGCGGACACAAGCTGGCGTTGCGCGACCTCGCGGCGGGCGAGAAGGTGAGCAAGTTCGGCTGGCCGATCGGCGCGGCGACCACCGCCATCGCAGCCGGCGAGCACGTCCACTCTCACAACCTTGCGACCCTGCTGTCCGGCGTCGAAGGCTATCGCTACGAGCCGCTGCCCGAGGAGCCGGGGGCGAGCAGGCGCGCTCCGGGCTTCCTCGGCTATCGCCGGGCCGACGGCCGCGTCGGCACGCGCAACGAGATCTGGGTGCTGCCTACGGTCGGGTGTGTGGGGGGGGCGGCTGGGAAGATCGCGAACATCGCCCATATCCGCCACGCCGGGAGAGTCGACGGGGTTCACGTCTTTTCCCACCCGTTCGGCTGCTCGCAGCTCGGCGAAGATCTGGCGGGGACCCGTTCCATCCTCGCGGCGCTCGCCTGCCATCCCAATGCCGGGGGCGTGCTCCTCGTCGGCCTCGGCTGCGAATCGAACCAGCTCCGCCGGCTGATGGAGGAAATCCCCGAACCCCTTCGCGGCCGGGTAAGGACCCTCGGCGCTCAGGACGCCGGAGACGAGATCCAAGAGGGAGTCGCACTGATCGACGGCCTCGTCGCGACCGCGGCGCTGGTACGGCGCCAGCCCGTGGGATTCGGCGAGCTCGTCCTCGGCCTGAAGTGCGGCGGTTCGGACGGCTATTCCGGCCTCACCGCCAACCCGCTCGTCGGCAGCATTGCGGACCTCGTCGTCGGCGCCGGCGGAAGCGCGATCCTGAGCGAAATCCCGGAGACGTTCGGCGCCGAGCGGCTGCTGATGGGCCGCGCACGCGACGCCGCCGTCTTCGACTCGATCGTTGGAGTGGTGAACGGCTTCAAGCGCTACTTCCTGGCGCACGGCCAGCCGGTTTCCGAAAATCCGTCGCCCGGCAACCTTGCGGGCGGAATCACCACCCTGGAGGAGAAGTCGCTCGGGGCGGTGCAGAAGGCCGGCCGGGCACGGGTCGAGGACGTGCTTCGATATGGCGAGCGGGTGCGCCGCCGCGGCCTCAGCCTGCTCGAGGCCCCAGGCAACGACGCCGTCTCCTCGACGGCGCTCGCGGCCGCCGGCGCGACCCTGATCCTGTTCACGACCGGCCGCGGAACGCCGCTCGGCTTCCCTGCGCCGACGGTGAAGATCGCCTCCAATCCCGAGCTCGCCGCACGCAAGCCCGGGTGGATCGACTTCGACGCGGGCCGGGTGCTGTCGGATGGAATCGATCCTGTCGCCGAAGCGCTGGCGGAGCGAATCGCCGCCTTCGCTTCCGGCGAGGCGACCGCCGCCGAGCGCAACGGCGAGCGGGAGATCGCAATCTGGAAACGGGGGGTGACGCTATGACCGGCATCGTCCATTTCGGCCCCGGCGCTTTCCACCGTGCTCACCAGGCCGATTATATCGACCGGCTGCTCCCCCACGACCCGCGCTGGACGGTCGCCGCGGTCTCGCTCCGCTCCGCCGGAACGGTCGACGCGCTGCGAGCCCAGCAGGGCCGCTACACCCTCGCAATCCTCGACGAGGACGTGCGCTTTCGCACGCTCAAGGTCCACGACCGGTTCCTGGGCCCCGGAGAGGACGCGGCCGTGCGCCGCCTGCTCACCCGCCCGGAGGTACGGATCGTCTCGAGCACAGTCACCGAAAAGGGCTATTGCCTCGCCGGCGACGGAAGTCTCGACCTCGATCACCCGGACATCGTCCGCGATCTGGCCGATCCGAAGCACCCCCGCAGCCTCGTCGGATGGCTGGCGCTGAGCCTCGGGGACCGGCGCGAAGCGGGGCTGGCGCCCTTCACTCCGCTCTGCTGCGACAACATGGCATCCAACGGGAAGAAGCTGCGCGCCGCGGTGCTCGGATTCGCAGGGCGGCTCGACCCGGATCTCGCCGCATGGATCGGGGGCGAGGCCGCGTTTCCGGACACCATGGTCGATTCGATCACGCCCGCGACCGGCGACCGGCTCCGGCGGCTGGTGCTCGAGGAAACCGGCTTCCACGATTCCATCCCCGTCAGCCGCGAAGCCTATACCGCCTGGGTGATCGAGGACGCGCTCCCCGCCGCCTCGCCCGATTTCGCCGCGGTCGGGGCGGTCATGGCGGCGGACGTCAGCGCCTGGGAGAAAGCGAAGCTCAGGATCTTGAACGGGGCCCATTCGACCGTCGCCTATCTTGGCCTGCTCCTCGGCCACGCGACGGTGGCGGAGGCGATGGGGGACGCGGAGCTCGCAGCGTTCGTCGAGCGGCTGGTCGCTTCCGACATCGTGCCGACTCTTCAGCCGTCGCCGCTCGACCTCGCGGCCTATTCGGCCGATATCCTCCGCCGCTTCCGCAACCCGGCGATCGGCCACAAGCTGTCGCAAATCGCCTGGGACGGGTCGCAGAAGCTGCCCTACCGCCTGCTCGATACGATCGCGGACGCGCACGCGGCCGGGCGCCCGCTCGACCGCTTAGCTGTCCCCATCGCCGCCTGGATAGCCTTCATCCGCCGCGAGTCGCGAGCGGGCGCGGAGATCGTCGACCCGCTCGCAGTGCGGCTTGCCCAAGCCGGACGGCGGGAGGATCCGGTCGAAGCCGTGCTGAGGCTGCGCGAGATATTCCCGGAGCGGCTCGCCGCCGTGCCGGCCTTCCGCGAGGCCGTCACCGCCGCCGCCGCGCGAATCGAGCGCGACGGAGCTCGTGCCCTCGTGACGGAGGAGCTTGCCGATGCGTGACCTCGACGAGATCCTCGCCGCCGCGCCGGTCATCCCCGTGCTTGTGATCGACCGCGTGGAGGATGCGCTTCCGATCGCGCAGGCGCTGGTCGAAGGCGGGCTGCCAGTCCTCGAAGTGACTCTGCGCACTCCCGCCGCCCTCGACGCGATTCGAGCGATGAAGACGGTGCCCGGAACGATCGTCGGGGCGGGGACCGTGCTGAACCCGAAGCAATATGAGGCAGTCGTGGAGGCCGGCGCCGAGTTCGCCGTCAGCCCTGGCCTGACGGAGACCCTGGCCGGGGCAGCCGCCGGAGGCCCGGTCCCGCTCCTGCCGGGCGTCGCGACGGCGAGCGAGATCATGGCCGCACTGGACCTCGG
>DATHBY010000048.1:0-10401 GCA_035295885.1 Allosphingosinicella sp. | reverse complement strand
GTTCGCCGCCGATCCAGGTGGGCAATCCGAGCGGAGTCACGGGCCACCCGACCGAGAGCAGGGCCGGGACCCTGTGCGCCTCTGCAACCAGGGTATAGCGGCAGATGCCGTTGGCATGGGCGAACTCGACCAGCGCCAGGGCGAGCAGTCGGTGGACCCTTAGGACGGTGGTGCCGGAGGCCTCGGCAGGATTGGTCACCAGCCGGGAAATTTCCCAACAATCGTCTCCGCTCGGAACCCCGGCCGGGCAGAGTTGACTGAAGAGCGTGCTCAACATGTGGGGGCGTGAGGACGGGAGAAGCCTCACTGACCCCCGATGGCGGCCTTCCGGTGACCTGGCGAGCAGGTAGATCGCATAATCGTCGTCGAACTGATCGACCTCCAGCCAGCTACCCTTTGCCGGCAGACGCCATCCGAAACGATCCACGAACACCCGCTTCCGGTCATGGTGCATTTCCATGAGCGCCGCCGCGAAGCCGAGGCGGCTTTCCGGAAGTACCAAATCAATCATGCTTCAGCCTCCGACGCCGCCACAGTCCAGAGTCCGCGCCCGGAATCAAACCCCGGTAGTTACCGGGTGGGGCGGCTAGGCGCGCTTCTGTAGGTTCCCTGGCCACAGGAGCCCCGAGTGACCGCCCCCTTCCTGCCGCCCATTGCCCAACTCGAGAAGCCGCCGGTGCGGCGCCGGCACTTCCCGCGCGTGCGCGGCCGCGACCTCGCCTCGGTTCCCGGGAAGCGCGGCCTGCCCTTCTTCGGAATCCTGCCGGAGGCGGTGCTGGACCCGCTCGCCTTCACCCGGCGAATGCACGGCGCCTACGGCCCGATCCACCGCTTCCATGCCTGCGGCAACTGGAATGTCCAGCTCGTCGGACCCGAAGCGAACGAGTTCGTGCTGTTCGACGAGGCTCGCAACTTCTCGGCGGAAGGCGGCTGGAGACCGGTCTTCGGCCGCCATTTCGAGGGAGGCCTGCTGCTCCGCGACGGCGCCAACCACCAATGGCATCGAAAAGTGGTCGCCAACGCATTCAAGGCGGAGCAGCTGCAGGCCTATCTCGATATTTTTGCGTCCAACAACCAACGGGTCCTGGAGCGATGGTCGGGCCGCTCGCTCGACGTTTACGAGCTTGCCCAGCAGCTCACCTTCGCCAACGGCTTCGCCGCGTTTCTTGGCCGGGACCCAGGCCTTGCCACTCGCGACGACATGCTCGCCTTCCGCTACCTGATGCGCTCCGCGACGGCCCTCATCACCCTGCCCCTGCCGGGCACAGCGGAATCGCGGGCCGCATGGGCGACCCGTCATGTCGAAAGCCTGATCCGTCCGATGCTGTCCGAGACCGTCGCCCCGGAGCGCAGGGACCTGCTGGCGATGCTCTCCCGGATGCGCGACGCCGGCCTGCTGGACGAGCGGGAGATCATTGCCCACCTCACCTTCACGATCGCGGCCTCATTCGACGCCTTGTCCTCGGCGACCGTCTCGACGCTCTACTATCTCGCGGCCAATCCTCAGTGGCAGCCGGTCCTGCGCGAGGAGCTATGCGGCATGGTGCCGGACCGCCGACGGATCGCACTGGCCGACCTGGCGCGCTGCGAAACGGCTGAATGGGCCGTGAAAGAGGCCTTGCGCCTCAATGCGGCGGCGCCGGTTCTGTGGCGGCGGGCGGTCAAGTCCTTCGACTTCGGCGGCCACGCCTTTCCGGAAGGCACGATCACCGGCGTCAACCCGATGCTTACCCACCTGCTTCCGGAAATCTGGGAGGAGCCGGCTCGATACGACCCGATGCGCTTCTCGCCGGAGCGCTCGCGGGGACGGCACCGCTTCGCTTTCCTCCCCTTCGGCGCCGGCGCGCACGGCTGCCTCGGGGCCAATTTTGCCTATCTGCAAGTCCGGGCGCTGCTGCGGTGCCTGCTGGAGTCGAACGAGCTCGTCCCCGCCGGCGCGGCGCCGCGCTGGTACCACTGGCCGAACTGCCGCCCGCGGCAGAAACTGCGGATCGAACTGCGTCTGCTCTGATCTTCCGTCATTGCGAGCGGAGCGAAGCAATCCAGTGGCTTCCGAGTCCCGCTGGATTGCTTCGTCGCTGCGGCGAAGCGGCAGTTTATCCTGAGCGCCGCCGCAGGCGGCGTCGAAGGGCTCCTCGCGATGACGGCGCTAGTCGATGACCTCGGAGAAGCAGATTTCGCTTCGGAACAGGGCGCGCACCAGCAGCTGGGAGCGGGTCGCGACGGAGTAGCGCCGCTTGGCGGCCTCGATATGCTCGTTTACGGTCTTCGGGCGGATGGCGAGCAGGTCGGCGATCACCGAATCGCTTTTTCCCCGGGCCACGAACAGCAGGCACTCACGCTGCCGGTCGGAGAGCGGCGCCGGCTGCAGGTAGATTTGGCCGGGACGCTGCCTGAGCAGCTTGCGGGCCGCCTCGAACGCGAAGCTCCCCAGAGCCTGGGCGGCCGAGACGCTGGCCTCGGGGAAGGGCTTCCCCCCCTGGATCGAGAAGCTGCATGAGCCGAAGGTCTCGCCGGGAACATGGTTGGGCACCGTATAGCCGTGGCAGATCCCGCGCCGGGCCGCCTCGCGCATATATTCGGCTTCGGCGGGGGTCACGTTAAGCAGCGAATCCAGCTGATCCCATTTGAAGCCGCTGGCCGCACGCTCGGCCGCCCTCACCACCGGATCGGTCAGCTTGGGCAGTTCCCGGACGAACCCGACCCACTCGAGCGGATAGTTGGTGAGCCGGACATGCTCGTCCTCGGGACGCCCGAACAGAACATGGTGGACGATCGCGAAATAATCGAACCCCAACTGATGGATGGCGCTTTCGATGTGAGAGGCCAAATCCGCCATGCTGGTGGTCTTCGCCGCCGTCGTCACGAAGTCCTGCACGACGGAAAGTCCGTCGTGGCGCTGCGCAGCTCTCAGGTTGCCGGCGATGGACACCGCAAATTACTCCATTTCGGATCGGCGAAGCCGTGCGATGGATAGAATGAACGGATATAGCAGTCAAACCATTGGCTATGCCCTAGCGTCCGCGGCGACCTCGCCATCCGGTCCGGAGGCAAGTCCGCGGCCCGGCGCGGGAATGGTGCCGAGTGTCCGACTCGAACGGACGACCTACCGCTTACAAGGCGGTTGCTCTACCAGCTGAGCTAACCCGGCTACAGGTCCAAATGGTTGATTAGCGGGCGAAGGTCCAGCCCCGTGCGCACCGTCGGTTGACCGTGGCCCCTCAGCCGGGTGACACTGAGGCAGTGGTCCAGACGGGGCAGCGCGTGAACATATCGATTCGCTTCCTGGGAATTGTGGCGGCGGCGGCCGTCATGCTCGCGCCTGCACCGGCGCAGCCCCCCGTGCCCGCGCCGCAGCACAAGGGCACCTGGCCGGGAATCGCCTCCGGGAACACCCCCGACCAGATCCGGGAGAGCCTCGACCTCGGGCCCAACCTCGAGCGCGGCCGCTCAGCCCGCGCCGAGCTGGCCGAGCATCGCCGCCTGACGGATTCACTGGCGGGGCTGGCGGCTCATCGCCAGGGGGTAGTCGACGCCTATGTCATCGTCATCGGCCTGGACAGCGACCCGGTCTTCGGCCGCGAGGCGCGCGAGGCCGGAAAAGTGCTGTCTCGCCGCTTCGACGCGAGCGGCCGGACCCTGGTGCTGGCCGGAGGGGACGGGCAAGGCGGCGCGGTGCTTCCGATGGGCTCGCTCCACGCGCTGAGCCTCGCCCTCGCCCGAGTCGCCGAGCTGATGAATCCGGACGAGGATGTGCTGGTCCTCTATTCGACCAGCCACGGGATCCCGTTGGGAATCACCTATCACGACGGCGACGAGGGCTATGGAGTGCTTACTCCGGCGCGCCTTGCCGGCCTGCTCGGCGAGCTGCGCCTGCACAACCGCCTGCTGATCCTCTCCGCCTGCTACTCCGGGATCTTCGTGCCTGCGCTTCGGAGCGACAGCACCGCCCTGTTCACCGCGGCCTCCGCCGAACGTCCGTCCTTCGGCTGCGCGGCCGAGAACGACTGGACCTTCTTCGGCGACGCCATGATCAACCGCGCCATGCGCAAGCCGCAGCCGCTCGCCTCGGCCTCGAAGGAAGCGCTCAAGCTGGTCGGCGAATGGGAGTCGAAAAAGAAATTCGAGCCGTCCCAGCCGCAGGTGAGCATCGGCACCCGAGTCGACACCTGGCTGAAGCCGCTGGAGGCGCGGATGCCGAAGACGGCGACCCAGCCGGTGGGAAAGCCGGCTGCGGGGCAGTAGCTTCAACCCCCACTCTCATCCTTACCGGAGCGGGGTTCACAGGATGCCGAACGTCCAGCCTTCGCTCCGGGCGAGCTCGGGGGTCAGGCCTTCAGGGGCGAAGGCGCGAGGTTCGGAGGCCGCGAGCGCCCGCATTCCCGCCGCCGTGACGAGAGCGTCGGTCTGGTGGTCGTTCGGCTCGAATCGAAGCCGCGCCGGACGGCTGACGAGCCCGGCGAGCGCCCTGTCGAGATCGGCTCGCGTCCTCAGCTTGGTTCCGGGCAGGCCGGCCCGGCGCAGATAGATCCGAGTGTAGATCTCGACGACGGCGCTGCCTTGCTCCGGCAGCTCGTCCATCGGCCAGATCGCGACCCTGCCGGCCAAGCGGTGGAGCAGCCGCATGCCCGAGAAGCTCGCCTTGGCGACCTGGGCGGCGCCGATGGCGTCGTAGGCGCTCGCCGTCTTGCGGCCGCCCTGGAGGTTCAGCCGGGCATCGCACTGGCGAAAATGCATGAAGCGCGCCTTTTCGCCGTCGGCGATCCCGAAATAGAAATGTCGGCGGTGGGCCTGCTCGAGAAAGCTCGCCGCGCCCAGATCCTCGTCGTCGCTTCGCGCTTCGACATAGGCCCAGAACTCGCGGGCCGCCGAGGGCACGTCCGGCTCTCCCGGCAGATACTCGCCGCGCTCGGCGATGGGTGGGGCGAAGCTGAAGTCGAAGCCGAACAGCGTCGGTGCCGCCGCAGCCTCGGCGAGCAGCCAGTCGACGACCTCGGCGCGCGACCAGACATGTTCCGGGCGAACCAGGCGCGGGGCCGCCGTCCCCGTCTCGGCGACGGCGACGGCGATACCCTTGTGCCTCCTGCCCTTCGCGCCGGACCAGTCGATCGCGGCGAAGCGGGCAAACCTCGGCGTCACACCAGAGGCGGCTGGCTGTCCGACGGCGGCGCAGGCGGCTCCGGCGCCTTCGGTGCCCGCGGCGGCACGGGCGGCACGGGCACCGCATTCGCACCAGTCCAGCGCTCAAGCAGCTTGTGCGCCGTCGGCCGGCCGCCGAGCCCGAAGGCGAGAGCGCTGGCGACGGCCGCGGAGCCGATGATCGCGGAGAAGGCGATGATGACGATCTCGTTGGCGAGGCCCATGAACCTCAGGCCCATCGCAACCGCAAGCGCGATGATCGACCACCTGAGGATCGTCGGCAGCCAGCTTTCGGTGCCGGCGCCGCCGACCAGGTTCGCGACGATCCGGGCGATGGCCACGCCGCCCAGGATGATCACCGCGCCGAACAGCACCCGGCTGCCGAGCTCGAGCACTTGGGCGAGCATCGCGGCGATGATCGGCGACTGGAGCAGCTCGGCCGCCTTGATCGCGAAGAAGATGAGGATCGCGATCATGACGGCGGTGCCGACCGTGCGCGAAGGCGCTCCTTCGGGGCCGGAGATTCCGATCGCGCTCACCGTCCGGTCGAAGCCCATCGTCGGCAGGAGCTGCTCGATGGCCTGCTTGGCGAGCTTACCGACGAAATAGCCGATGGCGAGCAGGATCAGTGCGCCGAGCACGTTCGGGATCGAATCGAGGATGGTCCGAAGCATCTCGGTGGCGGGACCCGATATCGCCTCGATGTGAAGCGCCTCGAGAGCCGAGATCGTGACCGGGATCATGATCAGGAAGAAGACCACCATCCCGACCGAGCGGCTGATCGAGGTGCGGGCGGCCGGCGCGGGCGGGGCGCCTTCCGCGGCCGCGGGCGCGGTGCCGGCGGTTTCGGAAAGGCCGGTCTTGCGCAGCCAGCCGTCCGCATTGGCGGCGAGCAGCGCCCCTTCGACCAGCCGCCGGACGATTCGGGCGACGATCAGGCCAATGAAGAAGATGAGGCCGGCGCCGATGACATTGGGGATGAAGGCGAAGGCGTTGGTGGTGAGCTGCCGCACCGGATCGAGGACCCCGCTTAGCCTGAGCGGCTGAAGCGCGATCATGATTCCCAGAAGAAGGATCAGCCAGAAGATGATGTCGCCGATCAGGCTGCCGAGAGTCTTGCCCGGCTCCGCCTCATAATGCTTCTTCAGCGCCGGCACCCGGTCCACCACCTTGGCGATGGCCCATTTCGCGGCCCGCGCGAGAAGCCAGGCGATGATCAGGATGGCGATGGCGCCGACGATCCTGGGCGCCCAGGTCATGAACTCGGCCTGCCAGTAGCTGGCGTCGCCGTCATTGCGGTACATTGGCTCTCCCCTTGATTTCGACAGCGGCTCGGGCCGCTGCCGGGACAATGACGGGAGGCGGCCCTGGTTCCCCTCAGCGCAGCGCCGAAACGACGTCCCTGACGAAGTTCCCGGCATCGAAGCCAGTGCCGGGGCCGTCGTAGCCGCGGCGGACGACGACGATCCGGCGCGAAGGGATCACCGCCAGATACTGGCCGCGATTCCCCTGGGCGATATAGGCGTCGGCGGGGAGGCCGGCGGCCGCGGGAAAGGTCCAGAAGGTGGCGCCGTAGCCGAAGCCGGAGGCCGGCTGGGCGGGGCCGCGGCGGGAGACGTAGGCTCCCCATCCCGGCGGCAGGATCCGCTCGCCGTTCCAGATTCCGTCATTCTGGTAGAGCAGGCCGAGCCGGGCGAGATCGCGCGCCGTCGTCCAGACCTGGCTGGAGAGGATGAAATTGCCCTGCCAGTCCGTTTCCGGATAGGTGCGGGTCATTCCGATCTTCCACAGCAGCGACTCGAAGGGGAAGGCGAGCGCCCGCTCGCCGTCGCCGAGCTTCGCCCGCAGCCCGCGGATCGCCAGCAGTGTGTCATTATTGGCGTAGCGGAAGCGGGTGCCCGGCGCCGTCTCCAGCGGCCATTGGGTCGCGTTCTCGGTGACCGAGCTGCCGCCGAAATAGGTCGCGTCGGTGCGGTTGCCGGCGGCGTCGCTGTGCAGGCCGCTGGCCATGCGCAGCAGCTGGTCGGTGGTGATCGCCGCCCGAGGATCGCCCGGCCGCGCCCATTCGGGAATCGGCGCGGGGGCGTTCACATCGATGATGCCCCGCTGAACCGCCGCCCCCAAGACCGTGCCGGCGAGGCTCTTGGCCACCGACCATGTTCGCTGCGACATGTGCATGCCGAAGTCCGGACGGTAGCGCTCGGCGACGATCCTGCCTTCCTGGACGACCAGCACCGCCGTCGTCTCGCTTCCCTGGCCGTAGGTGCGTCGGTCGAAAGCCGCGGCGACGGCGCGAGCGAGGGCCCTGGAGTCGCCTCTGGCACGGCCGGAGGAATCGCGGTCGCCGTTCGGCCACGGCAGCCGGTCGTTCCTGTCGACGGCGGGATTGACGCCGAGCCGCGGCAGCAGGCGCACCGAGTCCGCGCTCGCTCCGATCGGCAGCTGCGCGCAGCCGAGGTGGGGCCGCCAGGCGGCTATGCGCGGGGGCAGGCCCTCGCTGAACGCGACGCTGACGGTCTTCGCCTCCCGGTCGATCTTCGCCTGGAGGCTTGGGATGAGCGGCTCGAGCTCGGGCTGGATGCGCTTGAGGTCGTCCTTCGCGACCTGCTCCTCGCTTTGCCCGGCATTGAACAGGCCGCTGCACAGGAACGAGGCCTTGTAGCCGGCGGCGAGGGCGCGGACATATTCGGGCCGATCGACCTGCGCTGAGGCGGGCGCGGCGAGGAGCAGGGCGGCAATGAGCGTCTTGAACGTCGCCCCAGCGAAGGCTGGGGCCCCAGGGGGTGAAGACCGCAGGCGCCTTTCACGCGCTGGGATGCCAGCCTTCGCTGGCATGACGTTGTGGGACATCGTCACTTTCCTTTCCTGGGTCTCGGCTTCGGCCTGGCGGCGGTCCAGGCGTGGGAGCGTAAGATGATCTCGCGGACCCGCTCGGGATCCTCGCTGCCGAAGCGGACGAGAACGGCCGGCCAGCCTTCGTAATGCGGCGACTGCCAGAAGGTGTCCGGATCGGTCTCCTTCAGCATCTCCACCGTATCGAGGTCGATCGCGACTCCGAAGGAGGTCTCGTCCTCACGGCCGATGTAGAGGAAGGCGCGGCCGTTCACCTTGACCGCCGGCTTGCCGTAGCTGGTCGAGAGCTCGGTTCCGGGAAGCGTAAGGGCGAAGGCGGCGGCTTCCTCCCAGCTCGCGATCGCTTCAGCCATCGCGCTTCGCCTTTCGCTGCTCCTCCCACCAGGCGAGCCGCTCGGCGACTCGCTTCTCGAAGCCGCGGTCGGTGGGCGTGTAGAAGGTCTGCGGCGCCATCTCCTCGGGCCAGTAATTGTCGCCTGAGAAGCCGCCCTCGGAATCGTGGTCGTATTGATAGCCCTTGCCGTAGCCAACCTCCTTCATCAGCTTCGTGGGCGCGTTGAGGATGTTCCTGGGCGGCATCAGCGATCCGGTGTCGCGGGCTGAGCGCCACGCCGCCTTCTGGCCCGAGTAGACGGCGTTCGATTTGGGCGCGGTCGCGAGATAGAGGCAGGCCTGGACGATCCCCAGCTCGCCTTCGGGAGAGCCGAGGAAATCGTAGCTGTCCTTGGCCGCGACGCACTGGACCAGCGCCTGCGGGTCGGCGAGGCCGATATCCTCGACCGCCGCCCGCATCAGCCGCCGAAGCAGATAGAGCGGCTCCTCGCCGGCCGTGAGCATCCGCGCCAGATAGTAGAGCGCCGCCTGCGGGTCCGATCCCCGGATCGCCTTGTGAAGCGCCGAGATGAGGTTGTAATGGCCCTCGCGGTCCTTGTCGTAGACGGGGACCCGGCGGTGGAGGAGGGCGGAGAGGCCGGCCGGATCGAGCGGCTCGGGCAGATCGACCGAGAAGAGCGTCTCCGCCTGGTTGAGAAGGAAGCGGCCGTCGCCGTCGGCGGTGGCGACGAGCGCGTCGCGAGCGTCCGGAGTGAGCGGCAGCGGGCGGCCGATCAACGCTTCCGCGCGGTCGAGCAGCCTGCACAAGGCGGCCGTGTCGAGGCGGTTGAGGATCAGCACCTGAGCGCGCGACAGCAAGGCGGCGTTGAGCTCGAACGACGGGTTCTCGGTGGTGGCGCCGACCAGCACCACGGTGCCGTCCTCGACATAGGGCAGGAAGCCGTCCTGCTGGGCGCGGTTGAAGCGGTGGATCTCGTCCACGAACAAAAGCGTCTGCCGCCCGAGCTTCGCATGCTCGCGCGCCTCGGCGAAGACCTTCTTGAGGTCCGCCACGCCCGAGAAGACGGCGGAGATGGCGACGAAGCGCATTGCGACGGCGTCGGCGAGCAGCCTCGCAATGGTCGTCTTGCCGGTGCCGGGCGGGCCCCACAGGATCATCGAGGCGAGCTTGCCCGCCGCCACCATCCTTCCGATCGCGCCTTCGGCGCCGGTGAGATGGTCCTGCCCCACCACCTCGCCGAGCGCTTGCGGCCGAAGCCGGTCGGCGAGCGGTGCGCTGTCGGGCGGAGCGGCGGAAGAAGGGGGCGGCGGCGGGTCGCCGGCGAACAGATCGGCCATGGCGGGCTTCTAGAGCCGGTGCGGCATAAGCGGAAGCCGTTCGCCGAAAGCAGCTCCCGGCGAAGGCCGGGGCCCAACGGCACGGCCGGAAGAACTGGGTCCAGGCCTTCGCCCGGAAGGATTGACTCAGATCGCTCTAAGATATATCTGAGTGCGCTCTAGATAGATTGGAGACATGACATGAGGATGCGCTGCGGACCCGGTTTCCCCTTCGGCAACATCCCTCCCGCCATACTCGCCATGGGCTTCGGCCCGCGCGGCTGGGGCGGCGGCGGCTGGGAGGGCGGCGACTGGAGCGCCGAGTTCGGACGCGGGCGCGGCGGCCGCGGCAAAAGGCGGATGTTCGAATCGGGCGAGCTGCGCCTCGTCCTCCTGAAGCTGATCGCCGAGCAGCCGCGCCATGGCTACGACCTCATCCGGGCGATCGAGGAGCTCACCCACGGCAGCTACGCGCCCAGCCCTGGAGTGGTCTATCCGACTCTGACCATGCTCCAGGACATGGGGCTGATCCAGGAAGCGGCGGCGGAGGGGACTCGCAAGGCCTTCGCCATCACGCCCGAGGGCGAGGCGCATCTCGCCGAGCGTTCCGAGGAGATCGAGGCCTTGTTCGAGCGCCTGACCGGCGCCGGCGAAGGCAAGCGCCGCGCCGGCGGCCGTCCCATCCAGCGCGCCGTGGGCAATCTGCTCTCCGCGCTCTGGCACCGGGTCACCGCCGACGACACGGACGAGTCGCGGCTT
>DATHBY010000047.1:0-1837 GCA_035295885.1 Allosphingosinicella sp. | reverse complement strand
GCTCGGAGTTGACCGCCGGCGATGTGCGGCTGGACACCAGGTCTGGCAAGGTCACGCTGGCCGGCGAACCGGTGAAGCTGACGGCGCAGGAATATAAGCTCCTCTCCTACCTCATGCACCACAAGGGCAAGGTGGTCAGCCGTACGGAGCTCATCGAGCACATCTACGACCAGGATTTCGACCGCGATTCGAACACGATCTAAGTGTTCGTCACCCGAATCCGCAAGAAGCTGGGACCCGACGTCATCACCACCATCCGCGGCCTCGGCTATTCGCTGGAAGATTGAGGACGGCTGAGATGCGCGCCGTCATTCCGGCGAAAGCCGGAAGCCATGAACACGGACGCGTGCGAGTAGCTGCTACACCCTGTGTTCATGGATCCCGGATCAAGTCCGGGATGACGGCCCTATGAAGCTACCCCGCCTCTTCCGCCGCTTCCCGCGCGCCGCCCGCACCGGCTCGCTGACCCGGCGGATGATCGGGGTCTCGGCCCTTTGGATCCTGGTCCTGCTCGGAGTCGGCGGCTACACGCTCGACCGGGTCCTGACCTCCGCCATCACCCGCAATTTCGACGCCCAGCTCGAATATGTGCTGACCGCCCTCATCGCCTCGGCGGAGGTCGGCTCGGAAGGCGAGGCCTTCCTCAACCGTCCGCCGGCCGACCAGCGCTTCCTCGAGCCTTATTCGGGCCTCTATTTCCAGATCAGCGCGGTCGCCAACAAGCCGGCCGGCTCCGCGGCCGACATCGACCTGCCCTCGCGCTCGCTGTGGGACCGCAAGCTCAAGGTCACCAATGCCCATAACGACGTCGGCATCCATACCTACAACAGCGGCGAACTGGAGGGCGAGACTCTGCGTGTGGTCGAGCGCGACATCCAGCTTCCGGGCTCGAGCACGCGCTGGCGCTTCCAGGTCGCCCAGAGCCGCGAGGACCTGGACGACCAGATCAGCGTGCTCAGGAGGACCCTGCTGCGCTCGTTCGGAATCCTCGGCGTCGGCCTGATCATCCTCGCAGCCCTTCAGGCTCTCTACGGCTTGTGGCCGCTGCGCCGGGTGCGACGGGCGATCGCCGCCATCCGTTCGGGAGAGAAGTCGCGGATCGCCGAGCGCTTCCCGACCGAGATCGAGCCTCTGACGGAGGAACTCAACGCCCTGCTCGAGCATAATGAGAAGCAGGCCGAGGAAGCCCGGCGCCATGCCGGCAACCTCGCCCACGCACTCAAGACGCCCCTCACCGTCATCACCAACGCCGCCACCGCCCGGGCCCCCGACCTCGCCGACACCGTCTGCCGGGAGGCGACTACGATGCGCCGCCAGGTCGACCACCACCTCGCCCGGGCGCGGGCCATCGGCCGCCGCTCGTCCGCCCAGGCCCGCTCGGCGGTCTGGCCGTCGCTCGAGGCGGTCGAGCGAGCGGTCAGCCGGCTCCACGACAACGTCACCGTCGACCTCGCCGGCGACAAGGCCGCCTCGGTGCGAGTGGAGCGGCAGGATCTCGACGAGATGCTCGGCAACCTCATCGAGAATGCCGCCAAATATGGCGGGGGCCGGGTCTTCGTGACCGCCCGGACCACCCCGGAGTGCGTCGAGATCGAGGTCGAGGACGACGGCCGCGGCATTCCCGAGGAGGAAAGGCAGACGATCTTCGACCGCGGCGCCCGCCTCGATACCGGCAAGCCCGGCACCGGCCTCGGCCTCGCCATCGTCCGCGACGTCGCCCAGATCTACGGCGGCTCGATCACACTCGAGGAGAGCGAGGATCTGGGGGGGCTTCTGGCGAGGCTGAAACTGCCGCTCTGCAACTGACCTCCCCTCCCTGGAAGGGAGGGGCCGGGGG
>DATHBY010000046.1:0-5499 GCA_035295885.1 Allosphingosinicella sp. | reverse complement strand
CACCCCTCCCCCCTCCCCGCCGACACCGCAGAGCCCCGGCCCGAAAGGGCTGGGGCTTTTTCTTTGCGGCGGCGTCGACCCAGGTGAATCGGGTCCCTTCTAGACTTTGTCCTGCCGAAGCAGAATCGCACCCCGGACTTGATCCGGGGTCCACCTTTTCTCAATCCCGGTGGAGGAAGAAGGTGGATGCCGGATCAAGTCCGGCATGACGAATGCCTCGCTTCCAACACAATAGTACAAACTCTAGCCCCCGTTGCGGCCCAGCCACTCCTCCAGCCACTTGATCGGATAATCGCCGGCGAGGAAGTCCGGCTCGTTGACGAGCTTCTGGTGGAGCGGGATGGTCGTCTTCACGCCGTCGATGACCATCTCCTCGAGCGCTCTCCTGAGCCGCATGATGGAGCGTTCGCGGGTGGAGCCGTAGACGATCAGCTTGGCGATCATGGAGTCGTAATAAGGCGGCACCTTGTACCCGACATAGAGGCCGCTATCGACGCGCACGTGCATTCCGCCCGGCGCGTGGAAGCCTGTGACCGTGCCGGGGGAGGGGGCGAAGGTCTCCGGATCCTCGGCGTTGATCCTGCACTCGATGGCGTGGCCGCGGAACTGGACCTGGTCCTGGGTGCAGGACAGGGGCTCGCCCGCGGCGATCCTTATCTGCTCGCGGACGAGGTCGATGCCGGTGATATATTCGGTGACCGGATGCTCGACCTGAAGGCGGGTGTTCATTTCGATGAAGAAGAACTCGCCATTCTCGTAGAGGAACTCGATCGTTCCCGCGCCGCGATAGCCCATGTCGGCCATCGCTCTGGCGACGATCCCGCCCATGCGGTCCCGCTCTTCCGGAGTGATCACCGGCGAGCCGGCTTCCTCGAGCACCTTCTGGTGGCGGCGCTGGAGCGAGCAGTCGCGCTCGCCGAGATGGATGGCGTGGCCCTTGCCGTCGCCGAACACCTGGAATTCGATATGGCGCGGATCGCCCAGATATTTCTCGATGTAGACGGTGTCGTCGCCGAACGCGTTCTTTGCCTCGGTACGCGCCTGGCTGAGCTGGCTGTCGAGCTCGCCCTCGTGACGGACGATCTTCATGCCCCGGCCGCCGCCGCCGGAGGCCGCCTTGACGAGCAAAGGATAGCCGGTCGCCGCTGCGACCTCGCGCGCTTCCTCCGGCCCTTCGACCGGGCCGTCGGAGCCGGGCACGAGCGGAAGGCCGAGCTTCGCCGCGGTGCGCTTGGCCTCGACCTTGTCGCCCATCACCCGGATATGCTCGGGCTTGGGGCCGATCCAGATGATGTTGTGGAGCTCGACGATCTCGGCGAAACGCGCGTTCTCCGACAGGAAGCCGTAGCCCGGATGGATGGCGTCGGCGTGGCTGATCTCGGCGGCCGAGATTATGGCGGGGATGTTGAGGTAGGAATCGGCCGCGGGCGGCGGGCCGATGCAGATCGCTTCGTCGGCGAGGCGAACGTGCATGGCGTCGGTGTCGGCGGTCGAATGGACCGCGACCGTCTTGATGCCCATTTCGTGGCAGGCGCGGTGGATGCGCAGCGCGATCTCGCCGCGATTGGCGATGAGGACCTTCTTGATCATCCTCTACTCGAGAATAACCAGCGGCTGGTCATATTCCACCGGCTGGGCGTTGAGGACGAGTATCTGGCTGACCGTGCCGGAGCGCGGGGCGACGATCGGGTTCATCACCTTCATCGCCTCGATGATCAGCAGTGTGTCGCCTTCCTTCACCTGCTCGCCCGCGGAAACGAACGGCCTCGCCCCCGGCTCGCCGGCAAGAAAGACGGTGCCGACCATCGGCGACTTGACCACGCCGGGATGATTGGCCGGAGAAAGTGCGGCGGCTGCTGGGGCGGCCGGAGCGGCCGCGGCCACGACGACGCTGCGCTTGACCACGATCTTGCGGTTGCCGTCCTCGACTTCGATCTCGGTCAGGTCGTTCTGGTTGAGGAGCTCGGCGAGCTGGCGCACGAGATCGGCCTCGATCCGCATGCCGCCTTCCAAGGCGCCTTCTTCATCGCTCATCTGAAAGTCTCTTTCCCTGTTCCGGAGCCACGGCCCCGAAGCGCGGCTTCCTGTCAGAGACGGGCGGCCGCGTCCAGAGCCAGCATATAGGAGAGGGCGCCGAAGCCGGCGATCGTCCCCGTCGCGGCGGGGGCGATCAGGCTTCGGCGGCGGAAGCTCTCGCGCGCCTGTGGGTTGGACAAATGCACCTCGATCACCGGAGTCGATATTGCCCTGACCGCGTCGTGCAGGGCCACGGAGCTGTGGGTGAAGCCGGCGGCGTTGAGGATCACCGCCTTCGCGCCCTGGGCCTGCGCCTCGTGCAGCCAGTCGATCAGATGTCCCTCATGGTTGGACTGGCGGATCTCGACCTCGACCCCGAGCTCCCGCGCCCGGTCTTCCACCTGCCCGGCGATCTCGTCGAGCGTGTCGGCGCCGTAGATTTCGGGCTCGCGCGTGCCGAGCAGGTTGAGATTGGGGCCGTTGAGGACATAGATGCTGGGACGGCGTTCCATCGCGCCGCGCTATAGGGCCGATCGCCGGCGAGCGCAAAGTGGCGCCGGGAGCGCCGGATCGCAGGGGCGCCTTCCAGGTGCCCGAGCGATCCAGCCTTTCCCTCGACTGGGCCCGCCGCCTCAGGCGACCGGGGCCGGAATCGCCGTTGCGACGATCTCCGCTGCCGACTGTTGCCCGATCGGCAGGTTGAGCGTCTGTCCTTCCTGGGCGCCGATGAACGACGGCGCGCCTCCGTAGACCTGATATTGCATCGCGAACGCTTTGACCGGGCCGGAATCCGGGTCGCCGCCGAAGCCGGCATTGCTCATCTGGATCGTGTAAGTCCCGGAGCCGAAGGCGCCCTGGTTGAACAGGGCCTGACAGATTGCGGTCACGTCAAGGCCGTTGTTGCCAGTCCCATAAACGGCCCTGTTGACCGTCACGGCGCTGCTGCTCGAGGTCGTCAAAGGCTGCTGCTGCGGGGTGCTGCAGTAGGGCGGGGCGCCGGAGGACGGGACCAGATCGATCGTATTGCCCTCGGCGCAGGCGAGGCCGATCGGGTTGCCGTTGTTGAGAGGCGGCGCAGTATAAAAGATGATGAAATATTTCTTCGAGCCCGGATCCGGGTCGCCGAAGTTGCTATTACTAGCCGTAATATCGTCATTGCCGCCGGAGAGGATCGACTGTGCCTGGGAGGTCACATCGATCCCTTTGTTGTTGGATGCGTAAATCGCCTGAATGACAGTAATCATGTCTGTATGCTCCCGCATTTGGGGTGAAATATTGATATGTGGAACAGGATCCGAATCGCCCGCACAAATCAGCAACAGATGCAGAAGGGATCGATTCGATTCGACCGATAGTAATCTTACTAATGGAAAATGCCAAATCTTCTTTTGAATAAATAAGTTTCTACAGAGCCCATTTAATTCAGCAAAACTCGTCTGCTTGATACTCAGGCGCTAGACTGGAGGGGCTGGTGGCTGCGCTTGATGCGGGGCGACTGGCATCACGCCGCAGTGCGCCTATATGGGCGGCCATGCCTTTGACGCACGAGACCTTGTCCATCACGGTCAACGGCGAGCCCCGCCGGGTGCCCAGCGGCATCAGCGTGGCCGATCTCGCGCTGGAGCTCGGCCTCGAGCCCACGCGGGTGGCGGTGGAGCGCAACCTCGAGATCGTGCCGCGCTCGACCCTGGCGCAGGTGACGGTCGAGGACGGCGACGATTACGAGATCGTCACCTTCGTCGGGGGCGGCTGAGCATCGCTCAGATCGTCGGCGGGATCGCCCAGGGCGGAGTCGGCAGCCGAGCTCCGTAGGCGCGGGCGATCCGTTCCACTTCGTCGAAGGTGGCGTCGATGGCCTGCTCGGCTCTTGCCCGTGGCCCGGCGCCGGACCGGGACTCGCTTTGCCTCTCGACGGCCTCCGCAAGGCGTTCCCAGGCGAGGACGTGGGCGCGATAGGCGAGCCAGAAATCCTGCGGCGCGCGGCCGCGTTCGATGCGCTTCAGGGCATCGGCGACCTCGCGTTCGCTGAGCTTCGAGGTGTCGACATTGTCCGCTTCGACGATGCGTTCGATCTCCGCCCGCTTGATCCCGCCCTCCACGACGATGTCGGATTGCTGCGCGGCGAGGACCGTGGGCACGGGAAGCGCGAGCAGCGCGAGCATGGCCAATCTTCCGAACCGCATTTCCGTCCTCCAGGCTTCGGTAACGGCTTACGCCGCTGCCGAACGCGACTATATCGCGAGTCCATTCCTTTGATCGAGCGGAACCAGAAAGTGAATGCAGAAAGCCGAATCGCGACCGGCGCGGAGGACAGCTGGACCGTCGCCGGCCGCACCTTCAGCTCGCGGCTGATCGTCGGCACCGGCAAATATAAGGATTTCGCCCAGAACGCGGCTGCGGTCGAGGCTTCGGGGGCCGAGATCGTCACCGTGGCGGTGCGGCGGGTCAACATATCGGATCCGAAGCAGCCGATGCTGATGGATTTCATCGATCCGAGGAAGATCACCTACCTGCCCAACACGGCCGGCTGCTTCACCGCCGACGAGGCGGTTCGGACGCTTCGGCTGGCCCGGGAGGCCGGCGGCTGGAACCTGGTGAAGCTGGAGGTGCTCGGGGAAGCCAAGACGCTCTACCCCGACATGCGCGAGACTCTGCGGGCGACCGAGATTCTGGCCGCGGAAGGCTTCGAGCCGATGGTCTATTGCGTCGACGATCCGATCGCCGCGAGGCAGCTCGAGGAAGCCGGCGCGGTCGCGATCATGCCGCTCGGCGCGCCGATCGGGTCGGGCCTCGGGATCCAGAACCGGGTGACGATCCGGCTCATCGTCGAGGGCGCGAAGGTGCCGGTGCTGGTGGACGCCGGGGTCGGAACCGCGTCCGACGCGGCGGTGGCGATGGAGCTGGGCTGCGACGGAGTCCTCATGAACACCGCCATCGCCGAGGCCAGGGATCCGGTGGCGATGGCTCGGGCGATGCGGCTGGCGGTCGAGTCCGGCCGCCTCGCCTACCGCGCCGGCCGGATGGCCCAGAGGCGCTATGCCGATCCGTCCAGTCCGCTGGCGGGTCTGATCTGATCGTTTCGGGGGGAACCTAACCCAGGTTATTACGTTCCCTGCAGCGGTCGAGCCTCCACCGGTCACGCGGGGCTCCCATGGACGCCTCAGCCCCACGTCGCTGGGGCGTCCTTTTGTAGGGGACCGAAAAGGGGAATGGAATGAAGTTCATGCTGAAAGCCGCGCTCGGCGCGGGACTGCTCGCGCTCGCCGCCTGCGGCGGCCGGGGCGACGACAGCCTCGGCGACAACGTCGCGGACAATGCCGAAGCCGTGGCGGACAATATCGAGGCCGCGACCGAGAATAGCGGCAACGAGGCCGTCGAAGAGGTGGGCGAGCGGAAGGCGGACGCCATCCGGGACATGGGCGAGGCCAAGGAAGAGGCGATCGACGATTCCGACGTCAACGCGACCGCGCTCAACACTCAGTA
>DATHBY010000045.1:0-1587 GCA_035295885.1 Allosphingosinicella sp. | reverse complement strand
CTATGTCGAAGGCTTCATTCTCGCCGTACCCGCCGAGAAAAGGGACGAGTATCGCCGCCATGCCGCGGGCGCCGTGCCGCTGTTCGAGGAGTTCGGAGCGACCCGGCTCGTCGAGGCCTGGGAAGACGACGTCGCCGACGGCAAGGTCACCGACTTCCGCCGCGCCGTTCAGGCGAGGGAGGGCGAGAAAGTCGTCTTCTCCTGGTTCGAATATCCCTCCAGGGCGGCTCGCGACTCGGCCAGCGCGAAGATGATGAGCGATCCGCGGATGGAGGAGATGGGCGCCTCGATGCCGTTCGACGGCAAGCGCATGATCTTCGGCGGCTTCGCCCCGTTCGTCGACGAGGGCTCCGGCTCCGGCGCCTATGTCGACGGCTTCATCCTGCCGGTGCCCGAGGGCAATCGGGAAGCCTATCGGGAGATGGCCGCGAAGGCCTCCGCCATATTCCTCGAATATGGCGCGGTCCGGGTCGTCGAGGCCCTGGGTGACGACGTTCCCGACGGAAAGGTCACCGACTATCGCCGAGCGGTCAAGCAGGAGGACGGCGAGGAGGTCGTCTATTCCTGGATCGAGTGGCCGGACAAGGCGACCCGGGCCGCCGGCTGGGAGAAGGTGATGGCCGACGAGCGCATGAAGCCCGATCACGACAACATGCCGTTCGACGGCCAGCGGATGTTCTGGGGCGGGTTCGAGGTGATCGTCGATTCGAAGGCCGGTCTCGGCATCGAGGCCGCCGAGCACGAAGTCGCCTGAACCGTTTCCCGGCGAAGGCCGGGATCCAGCCCTTTTCACACGTGAGACTGGACCCCGGCCTTCGCCGGGGAACAGCCTGGGAGCATCCCATGTCCGACAAGATCACCCCGGTCCTCTGGTTCGACAAAAACGGCGAGGAGGCCGCCAATTTCTACGTCTCGCTCCTCCGCGACAGCCGGATCGACCGGGTCACCCGCTCGCCCGCCGATTATCCCAGCGGCAAGGAGGGCGACGTCATCACCGTCGACTTCACGCTGGCGGGCCGGAAATATCAGGCGCTCAACGGCGGCCCGAATTTCAAGTTCAACGAGGCCGTCTCGTTCATGATCCACTGCAAGGACCAGGATGAGGTGGATCGGCTGTGGGAGGCCCTCACCGCCGACGGCGGCCAGCCGGTCCAGTGCGGTTGGCTTAAGGACCGCTTCGGCCTCTTCTGGCAAATCTGCCCCGAGGAGATGCTCGACATGCTCGCCTCCGACGACCGGGCGGCCGCGCGGCGCGCCTTCGAGGCGATGATGGGTATGGTGAAGCTGGATCTTGCCGTGCTGAGACGGGCCTTCGAGGGCCAGACTGCCGACGCCTAGCGTCCCGTCATTGCGAGCGTAACGAAGCACTCCAGAAGCAGCGGCCGTTAGGGCCGCCGCGCTGGATTGCTTCGTCGCTTCGCTTCTCGCAATGACGGGACGACGACGGCTCCTAGAGGATGAAGTCGCTGGCGGTGATCGGGTCCGCCGGACTGATCACCAGGACGACCTCGAAGTCGGAGATTCCGTCGCCGTTGGTGTCGCCCTGGACCAGCCAGATCGGCCCGCCGAGCGAGATGTTCTCGAAGC
>DATHBY010000044.1:0-2063 GCA_035295885.1 Allosphingosinicella sp. | reverse complement strand
GCGCCGCGAGAGCGGCGGCCAGCTCGTCTACGGCGCCGCGTCCGACGTCCGGGCGGACGGGATCGGCCTGGCTTACTAGCTACAAGGCGATCAGCGAAACCTGCCGCCCGTAATCCGGCTCTTTTCTGTGGGTCGCCCGGCGGTAGCTGAAGAAGCGGTCGGGTTGCGAATAGGTGTCCTCGCCGAGCGCCTCGATCCGGGTCAGGCCGGCGGCGGCGAGGCGCGAGAGCACGAAGCCTTCGAGATCGAACTGGTAATGGCCATCGCGGCCCGGGCTGAAGAATCGCTCATGCTCCGGATCCGCCTCGGCGAAGCGGCGAAGCAAGCCGTCGTCCACCTCGTAGGAGCGCCGGGCGATGCACGGGCCGACGGCGGCGGCGATCCGCGCGCGGTCGGCGCCGCGGCTCTCCATCCCGGCGACCGTGGCCTCGAGCACCCCGCCGAGAGCGCCCTTCCAGCCGGCATGGGCGGCGGCCACTACACCCGCTTGATGGTCGGCGAGGAGGACGGGGGCGCAGTCGGCGGTGAGGATTCCGAGCACCAGGCCGGGACGATCGGTGACCATGGCGTCGGCCCTGGGGCGCCCGTCGTCGGGGAACGGAGCGATGACGTAGAGCGCGTCGGGAGAGTGGACCTGGTGGAGGGTGACCAAAGCCGCGCCGGGGGCGACCGCGGCGGCGGCGATCCGGCGGTTCTCCCGGATCTTCCCCGGATCGTCGCCGGAGCCCAGCCCGACGTTGAGCCCGGAGCAGATGCCTTCGGACACTCCGCCCCGGCGGCCGAGGAAGCCGTGCCGGACTCCATTGAGCGCGTGGCTGCGAAGGGCTTCTACAGGTCCAGCTTCCATATCTCTTCCTCGTCCGCCTGCTCGCCGACCATGAACTTGTAAGGCGCGAAATAGGTGAAGCCGTAACGCCGGTAGAAGGCCTTGGCTCGGCCGTTCTCCGCATAGACGGAGAGGTAGAGCTCCTCGGCGCCGAGCGATCGAGCCCCGGCGAGCGCCCAATCGGCCAGCGCCTGAGCGACTCCGCTGCCCTGCCACCGCCCGAGCACGTAGAGCTGGCGGAACTCCAGCGCCGGCCGGGCCGGCTCGACCGGGAGCGTCAGCGGCCCGAGCTTGACGAAGGCGACCGGCTCCCCGTCCGCTTCGGCGAAGCGGACCCGGTGCTCGCCGTCGAGAAGCTCGCGGCGGAAGCCCTCCTCGCTGAGCTGATCGAGGAACGCCTGGAGGTCCTCCGGCCAGTAGAGATGGCCGAACGTCTCGATGAAGGTGCGGCGATGGAGATCGGCCAGCGCCGCCGCATCATCGGCAGTGACGTCACGATAGGTGATCATCAGAACCCCTCCGGAGCCGGCCAGGCCGGAGCCGAAAGGCCCATCACGCGGAACAGGCGGCCCATCTGATCGGGCGAGACCAGCCTGTCCCGCGCAGCCCGGATCTCGTCGCTCCGGTCCGGGGCGGATGCGGCGAGCGCCTCTGCCCGGGAATCGATTCCGAGCCTCGCCAGCCAGCCGCCCTGCGCCGTGGGCCCGCAGACCCGGGCGCCGGCCTCGGCCGAGGCCCTCGCCAGCGATTCGAAATCGACATGGGCGGTGAGGTCGGCTTCACCCGGCTCCATCCAGGGATCCGCATATTCATGCATCCGTACCGCCTGCAGGCTCTCACCCGCCGAGAGGCGATCGTGGCCGTAATCGACGATCAGCGCCGCGCCTCCGTGCATATTCATGCGGTGGGCGAGCAGTCGGGCATAAGCGAGCGAGGCCGGCGACGTCTCGATCACCGTCCCCGGCGGAGCCGCCCGGAGCTGCCGGGGGATTGCGGCGCCTGGCACCGGCGGGCCCGCGGCGGGGACGAAGCGGCCGCCGTCGAGGGTGACGAGCCGCTCGCGCCAGCCGGCGGGGGTCGCGATCAGCTGGCGGACGGGGAGGGCGTCGAAGAATTCGTTGGCGACGGCGAGGATCGGCCCGCCCTGGGAGAGGGTGCCGAGATCGTCGTGCCAGATCGCGTTGGGCACCCGCTCGGCCTGGGCTGAGCGCAGCACCGGGCTGGTCTCGATGAAATG
>DATHBY010000043.1:0-3540 GCA_035295885.1 Allosphingosinicella sp. | reverse complement strand
GGGCCTGCTCCTATACTATATCGGCCGGGAGCTGGACGCGATCCATCGAGAGGGCGTTCGTCTCAAAATCCTGGGCGATCACAAAGCCTTCAAGCCGGATGTTGTCAAGAAGATCGATGAGGCGCTGGAGCGGACGGCCGGCAACGGGCGGATGGTTCTGGCCGTAGCCCTCAATTACGGCTCGCACTCCGAGCTCACCTCCGCCGCACGGCAGATCGCCGGTCGCGTCGAAGCCGGCGAGATTCGCGCCGCCGACGTCGACGAGGCGATGGTCGAGGCTTCGCTCGATACCGCCGGGCTGCCGCCGCTCGACCTCCTGATCCGCACCTCGGGCGAGCAGCGCCTGTCCAACTTCCTGCTCTGGCAGGCGGCCTATGCCGAATTGCTGTTCGTCGACACCTTGTGGCCGGATTTCGACGGTGACGCCTTGCGCGAGGCTTTGGCCGACTATGTCGGCCGCGAGCGCAGGTTCGGCGGCCGATGAGCGAAGCGGCCCCTCCGGCGCCTCAATCGGACCTCCTCACCCGCTTCGCCGCGGGCGTGGTGATGATCGCCGTCGCCTGCGTCGCCATCTATGTCGGCGGCTGGCTGTTCCGGCTTCTGGTCGCGGCCGGAGCGGCGGTGATGATCCTCGAATGGGGCGACATGCACCGGCTCAAACGGGGCTACAGCTATCTCGCTTTGGCCCTCCTGGCCGCGACGCTGCTCGCCGCCTCGCAATATCTCTATCCCGTCGGGGAGATCGACGTCATCGCGGAGGTGGAGGCGATCACCGCCTCGACCTTCCAGCAGGTCTGGCTCGGCTTCGCCGCCGTCGCCGCGGCGGCGCTGCTCACCACCCTGGTCAGCCGCCGACTCAGCCTCGGCTGGGGCATGCTCTACGTCGGCATCCCCGCCTTCGCCCTGCTGGTCATCGCCTGGGCGGATTTCTACCTCGTCTTCTGGCTGATGCTGGTGACCTGGGCGACCGACATCTTCGCCTACTTCGCCGGCCGCTCGATCGGCGGACCGAAGCTGGCTCCGAAGATCAGCCCCAACAAGACCTGGGCGGGCCTTTTGGGCGGGATGGCCGGGGCCGCCGTCGTCGGCGGGCTCGCCGCCTGGCTGTTCGGGATCGCCGGCGAGCTGCCGGACTTCCTATGGCTGGGGGCGCCGATGGGGCTGCTCGCGCAGCTCGGCGACCTTTATGAAAGCCGGGTCAAGCGCAGGCTCGGGGTCAAGGACAGCGGCACCCTGCTGCCCGGCCATGGCGGCGTTCTCGACCGGCTCGACGGCCTGCTGCCCGTCATCCTGGCCACTCTGCTCGTCTTGATCGTCAGCCTGGCGTGACCCAGCCGCGCAGCGTCACCATCCTCGGCGCCACCGGCTCCGTCGGCCGCTCGACTCTCGATCTCATCGAGCGCGACCGGGAGCGCTACGACGTGCTGGCGGTCACCGCGCATCGCGACGTCGAGGGCCTCGCCGAGGCGGCCCGGCGCGTCGGCGCCGGCCAAGCGGTGATCGGCGATGCCGCCCTGCTCGGCCCGCTGCGGGCGGCGCTGGACGGAAGCGGCACCGAAGCCGCGGCCGGCGAGGAAGCGATATTGGACGCCGCCGGGGCAGGCGCAGACTGGACGATGGCGGCGATCGTGGGCAGCGCCGGCCTGCGCCCGACCATGGCCGCGATACGCGGCGGCCGCACCGTTGCTCTTGCCAACAAGGAGGCTTTGGTCTCGGCCGGCCACCTGATGATCGAGGCGGCCAAAGCGGGCGGGACGGAGCTTCTGCCTGTCGATTCCGAGCATAACGCCATCTTCCAATGCTTCGACCGGACGAGGCCGGCGGGGGTGCGGCGCATCATCCTCACCGCGAGCGGAGGACCTTTTCGCGACCAGAGCCTCGAGGAGATGCGTGCCGCCACACCCGGCCAGGCGATCGCCCATCCCAACTGGTCGATGGGCGCCAAGATCTCCGTCGATTGCGCGACTTTGATGAACAAGGGCCTGGAGCTGATCGAGGCCTTCCACCTGTTCCCGCTTCCGGCCGAGGCGTTCGACATCGTCATCCACCCGCAATCGGTGGTCCACAGCCTGGTCGAATATGTCGACGGCTCTGTTCTCGCCCAGCTCGGCTCGCCCGACATGCGAATCCCGATCGCCTATACCCTCGCCTGGCCCGAGCGCATGGCGACGCCGTGCGAGCGGCTCGACCTCGTCAGGACCGGAACCCTCGATTTCGCGGCGCCCGATCTCCAGCGTTTCCCCGCCCTCGGCCTTGCCCGGGCGGCCCTAAGCGAAGGCGGGGCACGGCCGGCCGTGCTCAATGCGGCCAACGAGATCGCGGTGGGCGCTTTCCTGGCCGGAGAGATCGGCTTTCTCGACATCGCTTCCATCGCCGCCGAGACTCTGCAATGCTATGGGCCGGCGGCGCCGGGCTCGGTCGACGAAGTGCTCGAAATCGACCGCGAAGCCCGCGCCGCGGCCGAAGCTATCGTGAAAAGGGTGAAGCGTTGACCCAGAATCCCGGGTTCTTTTGGACGATCGCCAGCTTCCTGCTGGTCATCGGCCCGCTGATATTCGTGCATGAGCTGGGGCATTACCTGGTGGGACGTTGGTTCGGAGTCAAAGCCGAAACCTTCTCGATCGGCTTCGGACGGGAGATTGCCGGCTGGACCGACTCCCGAGGCACGCGCTGGAAGCTCGCCTGGCTTCCGCTCGGCGGCTACGTGAAGTTCGCCGGCGACATGAACGCCGTCGGTCAGCCGTCCCCGGAATGGCTGGCCCTGCCGGCCGAGGAGCGGGAGCGGACCTTCCAGGCCAAGTCGGTCTGGAAGCGCTTCCTCATCGTGCTGGCGGGTCCCGCCACCAATTTCCTGGCCGCCATCCTCATCCTCACCGGCTTCAATCTCGCCTACGGAGTCCCCCAGACTCCGCCGGTGATCGGCTCATTCTCCGAAGGCTCGCCGGCGGCCGCGGCGGGGCTTCAGCAGGGCGACCGGATCCTCAGCATCGACGGCAAGAACGTCGACCGGTTCGAGGATATCCTGCCCGTCGTCGCTCTCAAGATCGGCGGGCCGATCAATCTCGAGATCGATCGGCAGGGCCGCAGGTTCGAGGTCGACGTGCGGCCCCTCGTGGTTACGGAGACCGACCGCTTCGGCAACGAGATACGTCGTCCGATGCTCGGCATCGGCGCGGGCGATCAGGTGCTGACGCCCGTCTCGCCGGTGGGCGCCGTGGCCGGGTCGGTTCAGCAATGCTGGGTGGTCGTCACCACCACGGTCAAGGGGCTGGGCCAGATCATCACCGGCAGCCGCTCCGTCAAGGAAATGGGCGGGCCGCTGAAGATCGCCAAATTCTCCGGAGAGCAGGCGAGCATCGGGCTGCTCGCCTTCCTGTGGTTCATGGCGGTGATCTCAATTAATCTGGGATTCATCAACCTGTTGCCAATCCCCATGCTCGACGGGGGGCATCTCTTCTTCTACGGGATAGAGGCTGTCCGCCGGAAACCCTTGCGGCCGGAGGCACAGGAATGGGCGTTCAGGACCGGCTTGGCTGCGCT
>DATHBY010000042.1:0-3228 GCA_035295885.1 Allosphingosinicella sp. | reverse complement strand
GGGGGGAGTCGGTGACCGCCCCGGCCGTTTGGGTTTTTCCGAGGGACTCCCCCCTCTCCCTGACCCTCTCCCCCGCAAGCGGGGGCGAGGGAGGAAAGATGCCCCTCGACGCCGAATCCTTCGACCTGCTCCTTTCCACCGTCCGCCGCTTCGTCGCCGAGCGGCTTCGGCCGCTCGAGGAGCGGGTCGACCGGGAGGACGAGGTGCCGGCCGAGATCGTCGCCGAGATGCGGGAGATGGGGCTGTTCGGGCTCTCCATCCCCGTGGAATATGGCGGCCTCGGCCTCACCATGGGCGAGGAGGTCAGGGTCGCGCTCGAGCTGGGGCGGACCACCCCCGCCTTCCGCTCGGTGTTCGGAACCAATGTCGGGATCGGAAGCCAGGGCCTGGTGATGGCCGGGAGCGAGGCCCAGAAGGCGCAGTGGCTCCCGCGGATTGCCAGCGGCGAGATCGTCACCAGCTTCGCTCTCACCGAGCCCGGCGCCGGGTCGGACAGCGCATCGGTGCGGACCAAGGCGGTGCGCGACGGCGAGGTCTATCGCCTCACCGGCAGCAAGCGGTTCATCACCAATGCCGACAAGGCGTCGCTGTTCACGGTCATGGCCCGCACCGGCGAGCCGGGCGCGCGCGGCGTGTCGGCATTCCTGGTGCCGGCCGACCTGCCCGGGGTGAGCGTCGGCAGGCCCGAGAAGAAGATGGGCCAGCAGGGGGCCCATGTCTGCGACGTCAATTTCGACGAGGCGCCGGTGCCCGCGGCCAACCGGCTCGGCGGGGAAGGGGAGGGGTTCCGGATCGCGATGCGGGTTCTCGACCGCGGCCGGCTGCATATCGCCGCCGTCTGCGTCGGGATCGCCGAGCGGCTGATCGCCGACTCGGTCGGCTATGCGGCGGAGCGCAAGCAGTTCGGCAAGCCCATATCCGAGTTCCAGCTCATCCAGGCGATGATCGCCGATTCCAAGACGGAGACGATGGCGGCCAGGGCGCTGGTGCTGGAAGCGGCGGCTTTGAAGGATTCGGGAGAGCCGATCACCCTGGAAGCCGCGGCCGCCAAATATTTCGCCAGCGAGACCGTCGGCCGGGTGGCCGATCGGGCGGTGCAGATATTCGGCGGGGCCGGCTACATCGCCGATTACGGCATCGAACGGCTCTATCGCGACGTCCGCCTGTTCCGGATCTACGAGGGGACGAGCCAGGTCCAGCAGCTGGTCATCGCGCGGGAGGTGATGAAGCGGGGCGGGTGATATCCGCTCATCCTGAGTAGGGACCGCCCAGCGGCTACTCAGGAGGAGCGGAGACTGGCCGAACCATCAGGTTCATCCGAGCCGCGGCGATCGGTTTCGTCCGGTCCTGCTGCCAGGCATGGGCCTCGACGTTCGCGACCCGGCTGCCGAGCCGGGTCACCACCGCGGAGGCGAAGGTGTCATGCTCGACGCCTCCGCGCATGAAATCGACGCTGACGTTGATCGGCCTCGCCGTCGCGCCTTCGCCGAGTGCCTCGAAGAGCGTGCCCAAAGCGGCGAATTCGAGCAGCCCGGCGATCGCCCCGCCGTGGAGGAAGCCGGGACGTCCGACCACTTCCTGGCCGAACGGCATCACCCAGAGCAGGGCGCCGCCGTCCGTGCGCTCGCTGCGCAGGCCGAGCAGCTCGGCATAAGGGGGGAGGGGATGCAGCATCGGGACGGGCGTTACCATTGCCGAGGCCGACCGCAAATCTTCCCTCTCCCCAGCGGGGAGAGGGAGAAGGTCGTCCGGCTCGTCCACGTCCCGCAGCGTCTCCCCCACGTACAGCGACCAGCCGAGCGCCTCGATCCTCGCCATCGTCTGCGCCGCCACGACCGGAGTGCTCCAGCCTATCCCCTCGAAGATCGATCGGTCGAACCGCTTCAAGCCGAGCAGCGCATAGCCTCCGTCATGGGTTGGGTGGATGGCGGAGTCGTGATTCTCCAGCGCTTCGGCCGCTGCCCTCAGCCGGCCTCGGTCGAGCCCGGGGCAGTCGGCCCCGAGGAGGAGAACGGCCTCCTCGCGCAGAACCCGCTCGGCCGCCCGGGCGAGCCTCTCGCCAAGCCCTCCAGCGCCTTGGGCGGTCAGCGCCAGCCCCGGCCGGGCTTCATGCCATTCCGCCGGGTCGGGCTCCCCGCACAGCTCCACCGCCAGCCCCGTCGCCAGCGCCTCCTCGAGCGTCCGCTCCAGCATCTCCCGCGCCAGCGCCGCCGCTCCCTCGGCCCCCAGCGCCGGAATCAGCCGGGTCTTCACCCGCCCCGGCACCGGCGACTTGGCGAAGACAAGGATCCGGGTCACCCGCGCCGCCACTCATGGTAGCGCTCCAGCCAGTCGAGCAGGCGCTCGGGCTTGTGCGCCTTCTTCCATTCGCCGGCCGCATATTTGTTGGCCTCGGCGAGGGTGGGATAAGCGTGGATGGTGCCGAGCAATTTGTTGAGGCCGAGGCCGTGCTTCATCGCCAGCACCAGCTCGGCGACCAGCTCGCCGGCGCCGGCGGCGACGAGAGTGGCGCCGAGCAGCCGGTCCCTGCCCGGCTGGACGAGCAATTTGACGAAGCCGCGGTTCGCGCCCTCGGCCAAAGCCCGGTCGAGATGCGAAAGGTCGTAGCGGACAACCTCGTATTCGATCCCCGCCTCCCTCGCCGAAAGCTCGTTATGGCCGACATGGGCGACCTCCGGGTCGGTGAAGGTGACCCAGGGGAGCACCCGGTAATCGGCCCGGAAGCGCTTCAGCTGCCCGAACAGGCCGTTGACGGCGGCGAACCAGGCCTGGTGGGCGGCGAAATGAGTGAACTGGTAAGGCCCGGCGACGTCGCCGACGGCGTAGATGTTGGGGAGGCGGGTCTCCAGCCATTCGTTGACGGCGATCGTCCGGCCGGTCTCGATTCCGAGTTCCTCGAGCCCATAACCGCTCAGCCGCGCCTTGCGGCCGACGGCGACGATGATCTCGTCGAAGGGAATGGCTTCTTCCGAGTCCGAGCGGACGATGATCGTCTTGCCCTCGACGCGGACCGCCTCGTGGCCGGTGCGGACGTCCACGCCCTCCTGGCGGAGCACCTGCGCGACCAGCTCGGAGACCTCCTCGTCCTCCTTCGGAAGCAGCCGGGGACCGTGCTCGATCTGGGTCACCCTGGCGCCGAGGCGGGCGAAGGCCTGCGCCATCTCGGTCCCGATCGGGCCGCCGCCGACGATCACGACGCGCTTCGGCATCTCCTCGCGCTGCGACCGC
>DATHBY010000041.1:0-3005 GCA_035295885.1 Allosphingosinicella sp. | reverse complement strand
GGCGCCGTCTCAAGCTCGGCGAGAAGGGACGGATAGAGGCCCTGGCCGAGGAAGAGATAGCGGGCGCCGATCCGGGCCACCTGCTCGATCTCGCGCTCGACGGCCGAGCGCGAGGCCAGCCTCGGCGCCCGCCCGCCGCCGCGGGCGGCCAGATCGGGTATCGCCTCGAGCGCGGCGGCGGCGGAGCCGAAGCGGGCGAGCAGCTGGAAGTAGGTGATCGGGCCGATATTCTCCGAGCGGATCAGCCGCAGCCGGGCGATCTGGTCTCCGGTCGGTTCAGCCACTCCGGCCCACCCGCGACTCCGTCCCTGCGAAGAGGCGCGCGATATTCTCCCGATGCTTCCAGAAGACCAGCAGGGTGAAGCCGAGGAAGAGCAGGGCAAGGTCGAACCGGCCGGCCAGCCCCGCCGCGAGCGGCGTCACCAGGGCCGCGAGGAGCCCGCCGAGCGACGAATAGCGGGTGAGGAGCAAAGTCCCGATCCAGGTGGCGGCATAAGCGGCCGGCACCCAGGCGGCGAGCCCGTCGGCGAGCGTGAAGCCGAGCACGATTCCGAAATAGGTGGCCACTCCCTTCCCTCCGGCGAAGCGAAGCCAGACCGGCCAGAGATGGCCGAGCATCGCTCCGATCGCGGCGAGCTGGACGGTGCCGGGGAAAAGCGCCTCCGCCAGCACCAGGGCGGCGGTGCCCTTGGCCATGTCGAGCAGAAGGGTGGCGGCGGCGAGGCCCTTGCGGCCGGTCCTCAGCACGTTGGTGGCGCCGATATTGCCCGAGCCGACCTTCCTGAGATCGCCCGCTCCGGTCAGCCGGGTGAGCAGGATTCCGAAAGGAATGGACCCCAGCGCATAGCCGAGGAGCAAGGCGAGGAGCGGCGGGGCGAATGAGGGCAGGTCCACGGAGACGGACTTTAGCAAATCACTGAGCCGGCGCAATCGCGTCCGGCAGAATCGATGAATTTCTCTGCCTCCCCTCCCTGAAAGGGAGGGGTCAGGGGTGGGTAGGCGAGCGCAGCGAGACTTTTCCAGCGTCGCAGTTTCGGCCGCCTTCGGCGGACCCACCCCCAGCCCCTCCCTTCCAGGGAGGGGAAGCCGCCGCTAAGGCACGCGCGTGACAAATCGTCCCCTCCTCATCTTCGATTCCGGAGTCGGCGGCCTCTCCGTGCTCGGAGCGGTCCGGGCGCTTCTGCCGGCGGCGCCGCTGGTCTACGCGGCCGACAGCGCCGGCTACCCCTACGGCACCAGGCGGCCGGCCGAGATCGAGGCGCGGGTGCCGGCATTGCTGGGGCGCCTCGCCGAGAGGTTCGGCCCCGAGCTGATCGTGATCGCCTGCAACACCGCCTCGACGATCGCGCTCGACGCCGTCCGGGCCGCGCTCGACCTGCCGGTGGTCGGGACGGTGCCGGCGATCAAGCCGGCGGCCTTGCTGTCGAAGACCCGGACGATCGGAGTCCTCGGGACGGAAGCGACGGTGCGCCAGCCCTATGTCGACCGTCTCTCGCTCGAGTTCGCCGCGGACTGCAACGTCATCCGCCACGGCTCCGCGGAGCTGGTCGACTTCGCCGAAGCCAGGTTGCGCGGCGAGACGGCTCAGCCCGGCGCCTGTCGCCGCGCCCTGGACGGGCTGTTCGGCCAGCCTGAAGGCGACCGGATCGACACGATCGTCCTCGCCTGCACCCACTTTCCCCTGGTCGAGGAGGAGCTGGCCGCCGCCGCCCCGCACCCCGTCCGCTTCGTCGACGGCAAGGAGGGGATCGCGCGCCGCACCGCCTGGCTGACCCGCGATCTCGCCTGGCCCGGCGAGGCCGCCGAGGGGGTGGCCCTGTTCACCGGCCGCTCGACGGACATCGACGCCTACCGCATCGGCCTCGCGCGCTACGGCCTGACCCGGCTCGAGAGGCTTTAGAGGCGTCTAGCCAATCGCGGCCGAAATCGGCTAGAGAGGCCGGCAGGGACCCCGGGGAGCCGAAGTGGACTATAATCGCATCTTCGCGCAGGCGATCGACCGGCTGCATGCCGAGGGGCGATACCGCGTGTTCATCGACATATTGAGGAACAAGGGCGCCTTCCCCAACGCCCGCTGCTTCGCCGGCCACAACGGTCCCAAGCCGATCACCGTATGGTGCTCGAACGACTATCTCTGCATGGGCCAGCATCCGGACGTGGTCGCGGCGATGGAAGAGGCGCTCCACGACGTCGGCGCCGGCTCGGGCGGCACCCGAAACATCGGCGGCAACACCCATTACCATGTCGAGCTCGAGGCCGAGCTGGCCGATCTCCACGCCAAGGAGTCGGCGCTCCTCTTCACTTCCGGCTACATTTCGAACGAGGCGACGCTGTCCACCGTCGCCAGGCTTCTGCCCGGCTGCATCATCTTCTCGGACGAACTGAACCACGCCTCGATGATCGCGGGGATCCGCGCCTCGGGCTGCGAGAAGCAGGTCTTCCGCCACAACGACCTCGAGCATCTCGAGGTCCTGCTCGCCGAGGCCGAGCCGGAGGCCCCCAAGCTGATCGCCTTCGAGAGCGTCTATTCGATGGACGGGGACGTGGCGCCGATCGCCGCGATCTGCGACCTCGCCGACAGGTATAACGCCATAACCTATCTCGACGAGGTCCACGCCGTCGGAATGTACGGCCCGCGCGGCGGCGGCATCTCGGAGCGGGACGCGGTGGCGGACCGCCTGACGATCATCGAGGGCACGCTCGGCAAGGCCTTCGGGGTGATGGGCGGCTACATCGCCGCGCACCGCAATATCATCGACGTCATCCGCAGCTACGCGCCGGGCTTCATCTTCACGACTTCGCTGTCGCCCGTGCTGGTCGCCGGCGCTTTGGCGAGCGTGCGGCACCTCAAGCAGTCGTCGGTCGAGCGCGAGGGCCAGCAGGCCGCCGCCGCCGCGTTGAAGGCGATCTTTGCGGAGGCAGGCCTGCCGGTGCTGGCGTCCGAGACTCACATCGTCCCTCTGATGGTCGGCGATCCGGTCAAGGCCAAGAAGATCAGCGATATC
>DATHBY010000040.1:0-3278 GCA_035295885.1 Allosphingosinicella sp. | reverse complement strand
ACATCCCGAAAGGAAGGCAAGAGTCACCTTAGCCCCTAATGTTGATGTCGCGAAATCCGTCTCACAAACGAACCAGCGTGTTGAAAAAGGGGAGAGGCGAGACGATACCGGGGATCCCAGCGAACGGGTCCGGGTAGCGGGTCCCAGTCATGGTACGGAGGTCAAGCCGGGCGGGAGGGTTGGCAGGACGGCTCCGCGGGTTCCGCTCGGGAACGGGCGGCGACCCCACCCCCACCGACTCAACAATCGCTTCAGGTTCTGTCCCGCCGCAATAAGCAGTGCCTCACCGTTGACCTTCTCCAGGCCCCGCAGCCGGAAGCGCCGCAAGCCGTGCCAATCCTTCGCTTCGGCGAACAGAGGCTCCACCCAAACTTGCCGTTTGCGCATGGCCTTGGCGTAGGACTCGGTCACGTGGTAGCTGCGCACGCGATCCAGATAGGTCTCCTCCAAACTACGCCCCACGCGCCGGCCTCGCTTCGACGTCGTGCACTCGGGCCGGAGCCTGCAGGCGGCACAGGCTCCGGTTGGGGCTTCATAGATCCGCCGCCGGGTCGTCTCGCACTGCGAGATGAAGCGCAGCCTCTGGTGCCCCGGACAGCGGTAGGTATCGGCCCCCGCGTCATAGACGAAGTCGGTCATGCCGAAGTGACCGGGCCGGCGGCCGACCGCGGACAGTGGAACGTAGGCGCGAATCCGCTCCCGCTCGATAGCGGCGATGTTCTCGATCGTCCCGTATTTGGTGTCCCCCGTCACTTGGCGGGGCCGCACCTTCCAGCGGAAGCGCGTGTGCCACAGGAGATCGAGCGTCGGCTGATGCTCTTGCACCTCGGCCGGCGTGACCAGGGCGGTGAGGATGATCCGGGCGCGGCCACCGTCGACGACGTAATGGTTCTGGTACCCCAACCGCGTACCTTTGTCTCCGAACGGCATCGGCGTGGCGTCGGGATCAGTGGTGCTGACGCGGAAATCGGCCGTCCGCCGATAGGGACCGCTCGTCGTCGCACGGTCAGGGCGACCGGCTCGGCCGATCCAGGCCCGGCGGTCAGCAGCGCACTCGACGAGCGCAGCGCAAGCCTCTTCGGTCAGGGTGACCGGCAACCGCGTCGGTGCGTCGCCGGCATCCGGCTCGTCTGGACCATCGCCCGCCCCACCCCTGCCGGGTTCATCTCTGTCGGCGGCGAAGAGGCGCGCAAGGTGGGCTTCGACGGCGAAACGGGGCTGGAGGGAATCCGTCGCGGCGTTGGCTTGAACCCTGGTGGCGTCGAGGTAAAGCTCCTCGCCCCAGACCAGTCTCGCGGTGAGGCATTGCTCCACGATGCGATCAAAGAAGCGCCGGAAGACATCGAGCCCATAGCGCTCCCGGATGCGGCTTAAGCTAGAGTGGTCGGGCAACCGCTCGCTCAGGTCGTAGCCGAGATACCAACGCAGGCTGAGCCGGTCAGCAACCACCTGCATGAGTTGCCGTTCCGAGCGTAGCCCCTCGAAAAACAGGATCAACTGGAGCTTGAAGAAGACGACCGGGTCGATCGAGGGTCGGCCCGACGACGCGTAGGCATCCCGGACCAAGTCACGGACGAAGCCAAGATCGAGCGAGCGCTCCAGATGGCGGTAAAAGTGGTCCGGGGGAATCAGCTCCTCCAACGAGACCGGCGGCAGGGGAGCAAAGAGGCGAGCCTTGGTCCCCATCATGATGCGCTGCTCCTGGGATATCACGGGTCAGCCGAAGGAGCCGCATCCTCTCACCGGGCGGTGCCCTTTTTCAACGGGCTGGACCGTTTGTGAGACGGATCGACGATCGATCAACTCGCGATCGCCGGATCCCGGGCCGATGATGGTGAGGTTCGGGCCAGCGGCGTCAGGCTCTGCATCAGCGGTCGAGCAGGAACGCTGTGATGGTGCCCAGAACGAGCGCCCAGAAGATCGGTCCGAGACCGAGCAACTCCAGTCCGGAAGCCGCGGCGGCGAAGGCGACGAGTGGCCCGAGCTGCGTCCGGTCGCGAGTCACCTCGCCGAGCGCGTGGCCAAGCACCCCCACCATGGCCAGCCCGACGAGTGCCGACAGCAGCGCCCGCGGGACCATCGTCGGCACATCGGCCGCCAGCGTGGCCGCCACGGCGACCGCGATCATGACGGCCCCGCTCGCGTACGCCGCTCGGTGACGTCCCCGGAGGTCACCCGCCTCGGGACCGGCGATCAGTGGCGTCACAAAGCCGGCCAACGAGACCGGCACGGCGCCGAATCCCGCGGCCGCGAGCGTGGCGGCTCCGGAGAGGGTGTCGATCCGGCGCGCCGGCGGGCGGAACCCCTGGCCCCGCAGGAAGACGACGGCAGCCAGGTTGGCCTGCAAGACGATCAGTGGCACGAGCACCGGCACGACCGTCGCCACCGCCTCGAGTGACAGCACGGGCCGGACGGAATCAAACCTCGGCAGCGCCCATGCGTGGGTCGGTCCGGCGAGGCGGCCCGTGAGGCCGGCCAGCACGACGCCTGCGACGAGCACGGGAGCGATCGGCGGAAGTCGCGGACGCCCGGCACGCCTGGCGAAGACGTAGGCGATCATCATGCCGCCGACGATCACCGGCGCCGCCTGCAGGGAATCGAAGAGGGCCACCACGAAGGGCAGCACCGCGCCGGCAATGACACCGAAGACGACGGGTGCGGGGATGAGTGCGCCCAGGCGGGCCGTCAGTCCGAGCGCGGCGGCCAGCACCACGACAAGCCCGGCGACACCCGTGGCGCCCACCAGCTCGGGATACGATAACGTCCCGCCGAGCGAGCCAAGGAGCACGATGCCGGTGGTGTTGGGGATGAACATCAGCGGTTGCCGCCACGCTCGAGAGAGCGCCAGCGTGAGCACGCCGGGCAGGCCGAACTGGATGAGCAACCACGACGCGGTCGCCCGTTCGGAGAGACCGATGGACTGGGCGGCGGCGAGGGAGATGCCCACGGCACCGATGATCGCGACCGCCGCGGGAAGCGCCGCACCGAGAGCGGGGAGCACCGATGGCGCATCGTTCTGGCCACGGACCGAAGCCGAGGGCATCGCCGCTCCCCGCTACTTCCTGCTGCGGTGGACGGGTCCGGAGCCATCCTACCGTAGATCGGGTCGGACAACGCTGCTCGACATCCCGCCCCGGTAATCCTGAGTCTTCCGAGGCACTCGGCGCAGCCGATCTCGAGTCTCAGAAACGACCCAGCCTGTTGAAAAAGTCCTGAGAAGCTCACAACCGAGCCTGACAGGCACCCAAGAGGACCGTTCAAACGGGTCAAACTTGGGC
>DATHBY010000039.1:0-3938 GCA_035295885.1 Allosphingosinicella sp. | reverse complement strand
AACCCGATCGGATTGCCGGAGAATCGCGACCAGCGCGCGGTCACGAAATTGTTGGTGTTGGTGTTGCCAGTCGAGTCGAACCTCAACCCGGCACCGGCATTGTTCAACACCCGCACGTGTGACAATTCGACCTTGAGCTCGCCGGTGGCTCCGGTCGGCTGGATCAGGATGCCGCCGCCATTGGCGGCCGCGGCGTTGCCGTTCTCGGCGATGGTGGTGTTGGTGATGTAGAGCTTGGCGGCGCCGCTCGGCTGGGCGGAGACTCCGAAGCTGCCCGACGAGTTGAAGCGCCGGATCACGCAATCCTCGATGTGGAGCGTGCCGTTATTGACGAAGCGCACGCCGTGGGTCGGCGGACTGACTCCGAAAATGTCGAGGCCGCGGAGGAAGGTGACATCCGACGCGGAGGGCATGTTGACTGTGATTCCGTTGCCGCCGGCGAGCACCCCGCCCTCGGTATAGGGGCAGGAGATGGTCATCGACTTGACGATCGTCACCGCTCCGAAGCCGCCCGGATCGAGGCAGTTGATCTCGCCGCCGGCCGCGGTCTTGGAGATGGCCCCGGCGAAGGTCTTGCAGGGCGCGGTGCGGCTGCACGGATTGACGTCGTCGCCGACGCCCGACACCCAGGTCCGGGTCGCCTGGGCGGCCGCCGGAGTCGCATAGGTCACAGTCGTGGCGGCGACGACCGCCGCCAGCATCATGAATCCTTTTCTCATCCCGATCATGTTCGTTGCCCCTTCGAGTCGAAATCGAAGCCGAAACGATTAACAGATGCGGCCCCCATCGCCAACAAATTATCCGATAAGTCGTTTCACTCCGCGATGCCGGCGCAGCACCTAACGCGAGCCGAAGCCGCGGCTCATCAGGTCGGCCTGGCATGGGCTCTGCGGCCGCGCAGATAGGTGGCGGCAACGGCGCGGTCGTCGCCCAATATCTGCAATGCGAACAGGCGGTCGTGCAGACTCGCCCCGCTGCACCGGCGGGCCAGCAAAGGCGTGGCCGAATCGTCCAGGACGATGAAATCGGCCTCCTGTCCCGCGAGAAGCCCGCCCACCCGATCCGCGATGCCCATGACCCGGGCGCCGCCCGCGGTGGCGAGATGAAGCGCGCGGAAGGGATCAAGGCTCGCCCCCCTGAGCTGGCAGGTCCTATACGCCTCGCCGAGCGTGTGCAGCATCGAAAGGGTGGTGCCGGCGCCGATGTCGGTGCCGATGCCGAGCGTGACGCCGTGACGATCGGCCGAAGCCAGGTCGAACAGGCCCGAGCCGAGGAACATGTTGCTGGTCGGGCAGAAAGCGATCCCGGAGCCCGCCTCTGCCATTCGCGCAAGGGCCCTGTCGCTCATGTGGACGCAATGAGCGAAGACCGAGCGCGGCCCGGCCAGGCCGAAACGGTCATAGACGTCGAGATAATCCAGTGCCTCCGGGAATCGCCCCGCGACGAACTCGATCTCACCCGGATTTTCAGAAAGATGGGTGTGCATCAGCACGTCCGGGTGAGCGGCGACCAGCGCTCCGGCGTCGGCAAGCTGCTCCGCGCTCGAGGTGGGCACGAAGCGGGGCGTGACGGCATAGCCGAGCCGGCCGCGTCCGCGCCATCTGGCGATCAGCGCCTCGGTATCGGCTCGGCCGGAAGCGACGGAATCCCGCAAGCCTTCGGGGCCAAGATCCATCAGCACCTTCCCCGAGACGATCCGCATGTCGCGCTGAAGCGCGGCCTCGAAGAGCGCGTCGACCGAGCCCGCGTGGACGGTCGCGAAGACGAGAGCGCTGGTGGTGCCGTGACGGAGCAGCTCGTCGAGGAAGAAGGCGGCTACGGAATCGGCATGCCCGCGATCGGAAAAGGCCTTTTCGGCCGGAAAGATATGGCGTTCGAGCCACTGCATCAGCTGTTCGCCGTGCGAGGCGATGCACTCGATCTGCGGATAATGGACATGGGCGTCGACGAAGCCGGGGACGATCAGGCCGTTCAGCCGTTCGACCGGCGCGCCGGCGAAGCTCCGGGCGAGATCGGCATAGGGACCGCTGCCGAGGACGAGGCCGTCCTCGACCACTAGCAGGCCATCTTCGAAATGGCGGATCGCGTCCGCGCCGGCAACCGCGGGATCCTCGGGCACCGCCAGTATCTCGCCGCGGAACGCCTTCATCCGGCGTTCCTCAGCAAGAGCAATTGGGCCAGCGTTGCGATGGCGATCACCTCGGGCTCCCGGCCGTTTATCCCGGGCAGGCCGATCGGACAGGTCAGGCGCGAGGAATCCACATTGTCGGCCGCGAGGCGCTTCATGAAGCGGGCGCGCTTGGTCCGGGAGCCGATCAGCCCGACGAAGCGCGCCCGGCCACCGAGCGCGGCCGCGACGAGGCGGTAATCGAGTCCGTGATCGTGGGTCATGATCACGACCGCCGAATCGTCCGGCGCCCCCGCCGCGCCATCGGCCATCTCGGCTTCGCCGGCGAGGACGACTCCGGGAGTCTCGGCCATTTCGGGGCGGCTGTCATACCAGGCGAAACGGAGCGGGAGGCCCGCGGCTCGGGCGACGATTGCGCGGCCGACATGGCCCGCGCCGAAGAGATGGATGGGCAGGGAATCGCTTTCGGCGGGCTCGAGGAATCGCGCGCCGGTCGTGGGGAGCGGCCCTCTCGCGCTCATCGTTCCCCGGCGAAGGCCGGGGCCCGGATCCGAGCCCGCAGCTGGGGCCCGGCCTTCGCCGGGGAGCAATCTACGCTCGACTCGGTCGGACAGCATGACCTCGAACGGCCCCTCGCCGTCGGGCACGCTCTCCAGATGCTCGACCAGCAACCGGACCCGGCCGCCGCAACATTGGCCGAGCAGTGGGCCAAGGGGGTAATCCTGGATTCGCCAGCTTCCCGGCGCGAGGGCAAGGATCGCCCGCGCCTGCGCCATCGCCTGATGTTCGAGCCTGCCGCCGCCGATCGATCCGGCGAGACCGCATTCCGAGACGACCATGCGGGCGCCCGGCCCGCGCGGCGCCGAACCTTCGGTGGCGAGGATGGTGACGAGCGCCGCGGGGCCCTGGCTCAGCGCTTCGCGGGCCTGGCGGGTCCAGTCAGCCATTGCCGCCCCGGAGCTCGTCGATGGCGGTGAGGATCCGCTCGGGCGTGGCGGGTGCGTCGAGCCTGGGCAACCCCTTGCCGGGCGCGGCGGCGGCGACGGCCTGGGTCAGGGCCGAGAAGACAGAGATGGCCAGCATCAGCGGGGGCTCGCCCACGGCCTTGGAGCGGTGGATCGTCGGCTCGGGATTGAGCCCGCGCTCCCAGATGGCGATGTCCATATGCGCCGGCCGGTCGTTGGCGGTCGGAATCTTGTAGGTGGACGGGGCGTGGGTGAGCAGCCGGCCGCGCTCGTCGAAGACAAGCTCCTCCGTGGTCAGCCAGCCCATGCCCTGGATGAAGCCGCCCTCGATCTGCCCCAGGTCGATCGCCGGGTTGAGCGAGCGGCCGACGTCGTGGAGAATGTCGACGGCGACGACCTTGTGCTCGCCGGTGAGCGTGTCGACGACCACTTCGCTGAGCGCCGCGCCGTAGGCGAAATAGAGGAAGGGCCGGCCGCTGTGGGTGGCGCGGTCGTAATGGATTTTCGGAGTCGCGTAGAAGCCGGTCGCCAGCAGCGGGATACGCGCGAGATGGGCCCGGCGGCAGAGCTCGCCGAAGCTCCACTCATCCGACCCCGGCTGGCCCGCCGCGAAGGTGTCGAGCCGCTCACGGATCGTCTCGGCGGCGCGTTGCGCGGCCATGCCGTTCAGGTCGGTGCCGGAGGAAGCGGCGGTGGCCGAGGTGTTTGGGACCTTGTCGGTGCGCGTAGAGCTGACCTTCACGGTTCCGACCGGCACTCCGAAGACGTCGGCCACCACCTGGGCGACCTTGATCATCAGCCCCTGGCCCATCTCGGTGCCGCCATGGTTCAGGTGGATCGAGCCG
>DATHBY010000038.1:0-2434 GCA_035295885.1 Allosphingosinicella sp. | reverse complement strand
TTGTCAACGGCGAATGAAGTTTCGACAATTTGGGCGAAGTAAAATCCCGCAGTTTGGACGGGCGGTGATCAGCCGGCAGGGAGATCGGAACTCCTGTCTTTGGGCGGGCGACCGCGGCGCCGGGAGGAAGGCTGCGGGGGTGCGGGCGGTCTGACGCGGAGGTTTTCCGGGATCAGATCGGCATGCTGGCGGAGCCGGTAGCTGGCGCCCTCGATCTGGACGACGATGGCATGGTGCAACAGGCGATCGAGCAGGGCCGTGGCGACAACCGGGCTGCCGAAGATGTCGCCCCATTCGGCGAAGCCGCGGTTCGAGGTCAGGATCATGGCGCCCCGCTCATAACGGGCGTTCACGAGCTGAAAGACCAGATTGCCGCCGCCGGCGATGACGGGCAGGTAGCCGATCTCGTCGATGATCAGCAGTTGCGGCCGGCACAGGAAGCGCAGGCGTTCGCGCAAGGTGCCTTCGCGCTCGGCCTTGGCCAGCGAGCTGACGATGTCGGCCAGGGTGGCGAAGTAGACCGAACGGCCGGACTTGACAGCCTCGACCCCAAGAGCCAGCGCCAGGTGGGTTTTGCCGCAGCCGGGTTGCCCAATGAAGTGGATGACCTCATGGCGGTCGATGAACTCGAGCTGGGCCAGGGTGAGGATACGGTTGCGGTCGAGCGAGGGCTGGAACGAGAAGTCAAAGCCGCTCAGGGTCTTGATCGCTCAGGGTCTTGATCGCTCAGGGTCTTGATATTGAGCAACCGGCTCATCTTGAGCGCGGCCCGAACCCGCCGGCCCTCGCGCAGGGTCAGTTCCTCGCCGAGCAGGGCCTCCAGCGCCTCCGGAGCGCCGATCTCACCGCACTCCAGGCGGCGCAGGGTATGATCGAGCACCTCCAGCGCCCGCGGCATCTTGAGGCCGACGAGATGGCGGCGGATCCGGTCAACGAGGCTGACGGGGGACGTTCCGGTCATCATGATGCCCCTCCGTCGGCGGCGAGCCGGCGCCCGACCGCCTCGTAGAAGGCCAGCGGCCGCGGGGTGACAACCGATCCCGGCGCCACCGGCGGCGTTACCGGCTCGGGCGGTGTCGGGCTGGTGACCGGCAACGGTGCGGTGTCCGGCGGCAATCCGGCGCTGGCCACGCCCCTCCAGCACCGGATGGGCGGCGATCAGCTCGCCGTCCTCCAGGATGTTGATGGTGTCCGCGAGCGTTTGAACCTCGACCACACGCCGCCGGGTGCCGTCCGGCACGGAGTAGAGATTGCCACCGACCGAGACCATGCCATCGCGCGTGATCCGGCGGTCGAGCGTCAGGACGGTGTTGAAGGGACCGGCTGGCAGAGCATGAAGGTGCGGCTTCTCCTCGGCGAAGTGCTCGGCGACGATCCGGCCGGTGGTGGCATGCCGGCGGGCGTTGGCGACAGCGTCCAGCCACTGTCGGAATTGCGCGTTCAGGTCATCGAGGTTACGGAAGGAGCGGCCGAGGAAGAAGTCCTCGCGCACGTAGCGGAAGGGGCGCTCGACCTTGCCTTTGGTTTTGGCGCGGTAGGCCTTGCAGGCTTTGGGCACGAAGCCGTAGTGCGCCGCCAGGTCGAGGAGTTTGGCGTTGTAGACGATGCCGCGTTCGTCAACCTCGCCCAGCACGGCGGTCTTCATGCGGTCATATAGGATCTCCGCCGGAGCGCCGCCCAGCACCTCGAAGGCGGCGATATGGCAGCGCAGCACCGTCGGCAGATCCTGGCGCTCGACGAAGCGGGCCCACATCAGGCGGCTGTGGCCGAGGACCAGCGAGAACAGCCAGACGATCCGCTCCGCTTCGGGCGTGTCGGTGAAGGTGGTCCGGAAATGAGCAAAATCGACCTGGGCCTGCTTACCCGGCGGGGTCTCGAAGCGGCGCTCGAACGGCTGTGGAGCTGCCGGACGGATGGTGCGCAGGAAATCCTTCAGCGCGGTGTAGCCGCCGGTATAGCCGCGCTCCTGGATCTCCCGGAGCAGGCGGCTGCCGTTGAGATCGGGAAAGGCGGCGATCCGCTCACGCAGATAGGCTTCGACCGGGGTGATGACGGTCGGCCGCGGATTACGGGGGCCATAGCGGGGCGGCTCCAGGCCGCATTTGACGTACTTGGCGATGGTTGAGCGATCCATCCCGGTGCGCCGGGCGATCGCCGAGAGGGACAGGCCCTGTCGATGAAGATCCAGGATCATTACGAGTTCCCCGAGTGTAACCACCGCCGCCTCCCCTCCAGTTCAGACCGGAAGGATGGTGCACGATGGCCCGACCTCAGCAGCCGATGCTCTGCAGGCCGGATAGTTGGGTCACCTGCGGGATTTTACTTCGCCCGATCTGTGGAGCATTCACCCGGCGTCTACAGACGTCTACTTGTCGGACGCGATATCAATGTTGTATATTGTAGATCAGAACCACTGTCAGAAACTAAAATGGTA
>DATHBY010000037.1:0-2469 GCA_035295885.1 Allosphingosinicella sp. | reverse complement strand
CTCGGGCCCCCCGCCCCGTCCATGGCAGCAAGAATTTGCCCAGGCAAGCTTGTGCCGCGCCCGGGTCGGTGCCATCCTCCCGGACGGCTTGGGATAGGGGCCTAAGCGACTGGGGGTATTCATGTTTCGGATTTTCGGGTTAGGCGCGGCGGCGCTGGTTTTCCTCGTCGCGGCGGGAGCTCCGGCCGATCCGCCGGCCGCCTTCGGCGCCCGCGAAGAGGTGCTCGACATCGCGCTGTCGCCTTCCGGGAGCAAGGTGGCCTTCATCAGCCCCGGTCCCGGCCGGTCCACCTTGCTGTACACGGTCGAGGTCGGAACCGCGGCCGAGCCGCGAATGGCTCTGAGCGCCGACGGCAAGCCCGAGCGGCTGAGCAGCTGCGGCTGGGTTTCCGACCAGCGCCTGATCTGCACCGTCTACATGGTCGTCGAGAACGTCGTTCCCGGGCAGCCGACCGGCGCCACCCGGCTCGTCGCCGTCAATGCCGACGGCAGCAACGTCAAGCTGCTCAGCCGAAGGAGCCGGGCCGACGACCTTTACGTCGCGCTGGGCGGCGGCGAGGTGATCGACTGGCAGCCCGGAACGGAAGGGGCGGTCCTGATGGGCCGCCATTTTGTGCCGGAAGGCAAGATAGGCACCAACATCCAGGACAATCGGGAAGGTTATGGCGTCGACCGCATCGATACGGCGAGCCTGTCGACCAAGGGCGTCGAGCCCCCGAGGCGAGGCGCGAGCGACTATATCAGCGACGGCCGCGGCAACATCCGGATCATGGCCATTACCGACGTCGCGGGCACCGGCTACCAGACCGGCAAGGTTACTTATCATTACCGCGCCAAGGCGTCCCGCGACTGGAAGACGCTCGGCACCGTGAACTTCATCACCAATGAGGGCTTCTTCCCGATCGCGGTCGATCCGGATCTCGACGTCGCCTACGGCTTCAGGAGGGGGCAGGGCGGCCGCCTGGCGCTTTACAAGGTCGCGCTCGACGGAAGCGGGAAGGAGACCCTGGTCTTCGCCCATCCCCAGGTCGACGTCGACGGGACGGTCAGGATCGGCCGGGCCCGGCGCGTCGTCGGCGCCACCTACGCGACCGAAAAGCGCGAGGCCGTCTATTTCGACCAGCCGCTGGCAGCGCTCGGGCGTTCGCTGTCGAAGGCGCTGCCGGGCCTGCCGCTGATCCGCTTCCTCGATTCCAGCGCGGACGAGAGCAAGCTGCTGCTGTGGGCGGGGAGCGACACCGACGCCGGCCACTACTATCTGTTCGACAAGGCCGCCAAGCGGCTGGGCGAGCTGATGTCGACCCGGCCGCACCTTCAGGGCGTGCCGCTGGCGACGATGAAGCCGGTCCGCTACAAGGCCTCGGACGGCACCGAGGTGCCCGCCTATCTCACTCTGCCGCCGGGGAGCAGCGGCAAGAACCTTCCGGCGCTCGTCATGCCGCACGGCGGCCCCAGCGCCCGCGACGAATGGGGGTTCGACTGGCTCGCCCAGTTCTTCGCCAATCGCGGCTATGCGGTGCTTCAGCCCAATTATCGCGGCTCGGCCGGCTACGGCGACGCCTGGTATCAGAAGAACGGCTTCCAGTCCTGGCGTTCGGCGATCGGCGACGTCAACGATGCCGGACGGTGGCTGGTGAGCCAGGGCATAGCCGATCCCGGGAAGCTCGCGATCGTCGGCTGGTCCTATGGCGGCTATGCGGCGCTCCAGTCCGGAGTGCTCGATCCCGGCCTGTTCAAGGCGGTCGTCGCGGTTGCGCCGGTGACCGATCTCGCCAGCCTGGTAGCGGATTCGGCCGATTTCAGCCACCATCGCCTGGTGAAGAACTTCGTCGGCACGGGCCCCCATCTGCGCGACGGCTCACCCGCGCACAATGCCGGCAAGATCAAGGCGCCGGTGCTGCTCTTCCACGGCGACCGCGACCTCAACGTCGGGATCGACCAGTCGCGCAAGATGCAGGACAGGCTCAAGGGCGCCGGAGCGAGGAGCGAGCTGATCGTCTATCAGGGCCTGGACCATTATCTCGAGGATAGCGCGGCGCGCACCGACATGCTGAGGCGAAGCGACGCCTTCCTTCGCCAGGCGCTGAAGATCCAATGAGGAAGGGCGGCCCCCGCGGGAGCCGCCCTACTTACTCCGTCATTGCGAGGAGCGAAGCGACGAAGCAATCCAGTGGGCCTCCGAGGCTGTACTGGATTGCTTCGCTTCGCTCGCAATGACGAAGTGAGACAGGATTACCTCGAGTAGAACTCGACGACCAGGTTCGGCTCCATCCGGACCGGATAGGGGACCTCGTCCAGGGTCGGAACGCGGGTGAAGGTCGCCTTGGCGGTGCCGTCTGGGGCGACATATTCGGGGATGTCGCGCTCGGCGAGGCCCTGAGCCTCCATCACCAGCGCCATCTCCTGCGCCTTGGAGCCCAGAGTGATCTCGTCGCCGACGTTCACCCGGCGCGAGGCGATGTTGCACTT
>DATHBY010000036.1:0-5007 GCA_035295885.1 Allosphingosinicella sp. | reverse complement strand
AGCGGATCGCGGATCGACCTTTCGTCCTCGACGGGCAGGATATGGGGCTCTCCGGGGCTCGTCATCGCGTTACATTAGGGAGAGCCACCGGGGACCGTCACTAGTGACTGTCCCCCGCATCTCAGCGCCGGTGCGCCGCGTGCGCCGCGCGCATTTCCGCTTCGGTGATGGAGCCGTCGCGATTCGAATCGATCCTGGCGAAATGGGCGTCGATGCCGTTCTGCGCCTCGGCGAGGGCGATCGCTCCGTCGCCGTCGGCATCGAGGTGCATCGGGCCGCCGGGCCCGCCGCGACCGGCCCCGTTCTTGCCCCTGCCGCCCCGATGATCGTCCATCCTGCCGTGGAAAGCCCGCATCTCCTCGCGGGTGACCCGGCCGTCCCTGTCGGCGTCGGCGAGCGCGAACATCTTCGCGACGCCGGCGCGAGCCTCGGCGAGGGTGACGGCGCCGTTGGCGTCGGAATCGAAATGCTTCATCTGCCCGTGCGTCCCGCCGTGCTGGGCGTAGAGGGTCGCACCGCCCGCCGTCAGTGCCGCCACGGCCGCGGCGGCGGCGAGGCCGAGCTTCAATTTCGTCGTCATTCCTAAATCTCCTGGTTGCGCGCCGCTGCCGGCGTCCGGTCCGAACCAGTCGCCGTTTGTCGCGGAGCGATGGCGCGCACGCGGCGAAATTGTCGCAGAATGTATCATCCTCGACGGGGATCAGGCGTGCGCCGCCCGGAGCCTGGCGACGCTGGCGGCCAGGTCCGACTGGCGGAAGGGCTTGGTGAGGCGGGGGATGTCCGAGGGAAGGCCGTCGAGATCGGCGTAGCCCGAGACGATGAGAACCGGCAGGCCCGGCCGCTCGGCGGCGAGGACCAGGGCGAGGTCGGTTCCCGACAGGCCAGGCATGAGGTGATCGGTGATGACGAGATCCGGCACCCGCACCTCGATCAGGGCGAGCGCGTCCTGGCCGGAATCGGCCTCCACCACCTCATAGCCGAGCTCGGTCAGCATGTCGGCGGTGCTGGCCCGGACGAGCGGCTCGTCGTCGACCAGCAGTACGGTTCCGGCGGTGGCCCGGGCGGCCGTCTCGGCCTCGCCGCCTGCCGCGGCGAAAGCCGGGACGGAGTCCGAGACCGGAAGCCACAAGGCGGCGGTCGTCCCCTCCCCCTCCCGGCTGTCGAGCGTCAGTGCGCCGCCGAGCTGGGCGGCGAGGCCATGGACCATCGACAGGCCGAGGCCGGTCCCTCGGCCGACGCCCTTGGTCGAGAAGAACGGCTCGACGGCGCGGGCGAGAGTCGCATCGTCCATGCCGACGCCCGTATCGGTGACGGCGAGCCGGACGTAGCGGCCGGGGACGAGTCCGGCGCAGTCCCCTTCCGCCACCGTCTGCGCGGACCCGGCGATAGTGAGGGTGCCGCCGTTCGGCATCGCGTCGCGCGCGTTCACCGCCAGGTTGAGGATGGCCATTTCGAGCTGGTTGGAATCGCCCCGGGCATAAGGCAGCTTCTCGTCCATCCGGGTCTCGATCCGGATCTGCGGGCCGGAGGTGCTCGCCACCAGCTCGACCATGCCCAGCACCAGCCCGGGCAGGTCGACCGGCCCCGGCTGAAGCGGCTGGCGCCGGGCGAAGGCGAGCAGGCGCTGGACCAGCGTCCTGGCGCGCTCGGCCGATTGCAGCGCCCCTTCGACCAGCCTCTGCTCGCGCGGGCCGCCGAGCGCCTTGCGGTGGAGAAGGTCGAGGCTGCCGAGGATCGGGGTGAGCAGATTGTTGAAATCGTGGGCGACTCCGCCGGTGAGCTGCCCCATCGCCTCCATTTTCTGCGCCTGGCGAAGCGCCTCCTGGGCCAAAGCGAGCTCCTCGGCGCGCTCGGCGACGCGCTGCTCGAGCGTTTCGTTGAGGTCGCGCAGCATCTCCTCCGCCTGCTTCTGGTCGGTGACGTCGATCATGATCCCGTCCCAGATCATGGTCCCGTCGGGGGCCTCGCGGGGAGCGGAGATGATCCGCGCCCAGCGCCGTCCGCCGTCCGAGCGCCGGAACCGGCAGTGGACGTCGAGCATCCGGCCCTGGGCGATGGCCGTTTCCTCCGCCGCGGCGAGCATCGCGACATCCTCCCCCTCCATCATCCCGTAGGCGACCGAGGCGTCGGCGAGGATGGCCTCGGCCGGGTAGCCGGTGAGCTTCTCGCAGCTCTGGGAGACGAACAGGAAGCGCCGCTCGCTGCCGTCGCGGCCGGTCGACACCTGATAGACCATGCCGCCGGGCAGATTGTCGGTGAGCGCGCGCAGCCGCGCCTCATTCTCCCTTACCGCCGCCTCCGCGCTGTGCCTTTCGGTGACGTCCACGCTCACCGCCAGAACGCCATAGGGCTCGCCCGACCGGCGGCGGATCACCGAGACCGAATTGTTCACCCACACGGTCGAGCCGTCCGGGCGGACGTAGCGCTTCTCCTGCGCGAAGGGCGAGCCTTCGGCGACGGCCCGCTCGAACTTGACAAGGTTGGCCGGGAGATCGTCCGGGTGGGTAATCTCCTGCATCGTGAGTGTCAGCAGCTCCTCGCGCGAGCGGCCGGTAATCTCGCAGAAGCGGTCGTTGACCAGCGTGAAGCGCCCGGTGAGGTCGACCTGGGCGAAGCCCGCCGTGGCCTGGTCGATGAAGGCGGAGAGCTGCTCCTCGCGCTCCCTGAGCGCGTCCTCCGCCGCCTTGCGGCCGCTGATGTCGAAGACCACTCCGAACCAGCGGACTAGGCCGGTCGCCGGGTCGCGGACCGGCTCGCCGCGGCGGGCCAGCCAGCGTATCTCGCCGGTGTCGGGGCGCACGATGCGATATTCGATCGGATCGAGCGCATTCTCGGCGCCCGGTCCGTGAGCCGCCGCGACCCGATCGTGATCGTCGGGGTGGATGAGCGCCATGAAGGCGCCGATCGGCGCCTCCTCGACCACGTCGACGCCCCAGATCCTGCAGAATTCCGGCGAGACGAGCATCCGACCGCCTTCGGGGATATATTCGAACGTTCCGACTCCGCCCGCGGCCTGGGCGACCCGAAGGCGCTCCTCGCTCGCCCGAAGCGCGTCTTGTGCCGTCCTTTCGGACCCGTCGCCCTCGAATTGCCCCTGCGACACGGCCCCACGTCCCTTCTCACCCCTGCGAAAACCGACGGGGGAGATGGCGGGCTAACACAAGGACTTGCGCGAGTTCAATTGCTTCGCAGGCGGTTAGCACATAGGTCTCGAGACCGGTCCCACCTTGGCGTCATGCCAGACTTGATCCGGCATCCGCCTTTTCCTTTGCCTCGCCAAGGAAAGAAGGTGGACCCCGGATCAGGTCCGGGGTGACGGTAACTGGGCCGGGGACAGGGGGAGACGCGACATGCTCAAGCGTCGGATGCTGGCGGCCTTCGCCGGGCCGGGCCTGCCGATCGGCGCCGTCGGGCTGCCGATGATCGTCTACCTGCCCCCTTATTATGCCGGCCAGCTCGGGCTCGATCTCGCCGCGGTCGGACTGGTCTTCTTCCTTGTCCGGGCCATCGACATGCCGCTCGATCCCCTGCTCGGCCACTGGATGGACCGGACCGGCAGCCGCTTCGGCCGTTACCGGCCGTGGCTGCTCGCCGGCGGCCTGACGCTCGCGGCCGGGGTCTGGCTGGTGTTCATGGCCGAGCCCGGGCTCAGCGCGTGGGCCGCCTTCGCCTTCCTGATGGTCCTCTACCTCGGCTATTCGCTAACCGCGGTGGCTCAGCTCGGTTGGGGCGCGACGCTCTCCGACGATTACCACCAGCGCTCGCGAATCTTCTCCTGGTGGATGGCGGCGCAGGTGCTCGGGATGATCCTCGTCCTGCTTCTGCCGCCCCTGGTCGGCGGCGGAGCGGCGGGAGGAATCCACGCCATGGGCTGGTTCGTCATCATCCTCGCTCCTCTCACCGTCCTGACCATGGCGGCGGCGGTGCCGGAGCGGGACCGCGCCGGCGAGCGCCCCCATGCCAGCTGGGCGGAGCTGAAGGCGCTGGCGAAGAACCCGCTGCTCCTTCGCCTCATCCTGCTCGACGTGCTGACCAGCGTCGCTCCCGGAATCACCGGGGCGATGTTCCTCTTCTACTTCGAGCACCGGCTGGGCTTCGACGCCCGGGAGGCGAGCCTGTTGCTGCTCGTCTATTTCGCAGCCGGCTTCGCCGCCGCGCCGCTGTGGATCGGCCTTGCCCGCCGGATCGGCAAGCACCGCGCCCTGACCTCGGCGGGAGTCTGCTACGCCACCTTCCACTTCAGCCTGAGCATGCTTCCGCCGACGGCGGGGATCGCGGTCGCGCTTCCGGCGATGGCGATCGCCGGCCTGCCCTACATCGCCGCTCCGTCGCTGCTTCGAGCGATGCTCAACGACGCCGCCGACGTCGACCGGCTCGAGACCGGCCTCGACCGCAACGCCTTGCTCCAGGCCCTGCTCACCAGCACCCAGAAGATCAGCTACGCCGTGCCGGTGGCGGTGATCTATCCGGTGCTCAGCCTGATCGGCTTCAACCCCAGGCCCGGCGGCACCAACACCGATGGCGCAATCCTTGGAATGACCCTGCTGTTCGTGCTGTCCCCGCTCCTCCTGATGCTCGCCGCCGCCTGGGTGGCCTCGCGCTGGCCGCTGGACCGCGAGAAGCATGCCGAGGTGCAGGCGGCGCTGGCGGCGCGCAGCGGCTGAGCTGGTTCACCACACTCGCCGACAGCATTCCCGGGAAGCGTGATCACGGTCACGGCGCTTAGGTGAGAATTTCAGTTGAATGGCGGCGAAGGATTGATAGGTTCGCCGAACCGTTATTGCCGCATGCAATAGTCCGGCGAGTCCGCGTCCGACCATTATCTTGGGAGTCGCGCGCATGCCGGATGTGACGGGTCTTTTCGACAGCTTCCTCGAAGCCGCGGTTAGCCTGGCGGTTCTTTTCGTCATCGTGGCCTGGGTCTCCTCGAAGATCGTCGAGCTTGGCCAGCTCACGTTCAACGTTCACGGCAAGATGCTGCGCGACGAACTCGAGCGCTGTTTCGGC